>JAEYXI010000191.1 GCA_023428515.1 Pseudomonadota bacterium
TCGGACACCCCTCCGTACTACCGCCGGAGCCATGCAACGAGGCATTCACCGACTTGGGAACACATGCCCCTCAAATCGGCGAAGCGCCTTATGGCTGCATGGGTTCTGGCTGTCAACCGCGACAACCCCGCGCGGCCGGATAATTTCCTGGCGGCCCAGCCATAGGCAACCAACCGCATAGCCGATATAGGACCAACATGAGCGACGACAAGAAAAAGCAGGGCGGCTCGGGAACGCCGAAGGACCAGCACTACGCCAGGCTTCGCCGCACCCATCGCGACCAGAAGGCCGGCGTCAAACCCGGCGGCCAGCCGGCCTTCCGTCCCCGCCCGAATGTGCCGCCCGGCGAAGCAGCGCCCGACGGGCTGGTGCGGCTCTACGGCCTGCACACGGTGCGCGCCGCACTCGACAATCCCCGCCGCAAGATTTCGCGCTTGGCCGTCACCCGCAACGCCGCCGAGCGGCTGGGGCTCCCCGACCTTTCCGCCCTGCCCTTCCCGGCCGATCTGGTCGAGCCGAAGGACATCGATCGCATCACCGGCAGCGATGCGGTGCATCAGGGTGTCCTGATCGAGGCCAGGCCGCTCGACCCGAAACCGCTAGACGCGCTCGGCGATGTCCGCCTCATCGTCGTGCTCGACCAGGTCACCGACCCCCACAATGTCGGCGCGATCATGCGCTCCGCCGTCGCCTTCGGCGCGGGCGCGCTCGTCACCACCCAGCGCCACAGCCCGACCGAATCCGGCGTGCTGGCAAAATCCGCCTCAGGCGCGCTGGAGCACATCGACCATATCGAGGTGAGGAACCTCGCCGACGCATTGGCCAAACTGCACGACGCCGGCTTCCAGACCGTAGGCCTGGACTCCGACGGTCCGGCCGAGATGGAAAAAACCTTCGCCGGCGAAAAGATAGCGCTCGTGCTTGGAGCGGAGGGCAAGGGTTTGCGCCAGAAGACCCGGGAAACTGTTTTGGCCCTCGCCCGGCTCGACATGCCCGGCGCCATCCGCTCGCTCAACGTGTCGAATGCGGCGACGGTCGCGATGTACGCGGCGAACAAGTGGCTGGCACGTTCTCTCGTATGACGGATGGCCTTCAGTTCACCCAGCAAAACCAAGGCTGGAATGCAGAGCCCAACATCGCCACGCCGCAACTGACGGTGGAGGGCGGCGACCTTCTGCTGGCTTTTCCGCTGAACCACTTTGTCTTCAAGACCTTCGGTCGCGGCGACATCGGCGTTGTCAGGTTCCTCGATTGCTCCAAATTCAGGGTCGATGGAACCAATGACGAGGCTTGGTTTGGCGGGGATTGTCGCTATAGCCGCCGAGCGCCTGCCTGGGGGGAATTTTATGAAATCTCAGGTGTCGATCCCACACTCGCTGGGATCGACGATTGGGTCAGCATGTCCGGTTCCGGCGAGAGGCATTTTCTCTTCTATTTTCGCGACAACATGTTCGAATGCCTTGCAGACCGTTGGCAATTCGATTCAACGCCTCAAAATGCCCTTCTGGAAATCGATGTGGCCGGCGGATAGTCCGTCAGGCCACCTCGTGCCCCGCCATCCTCTCCAGCGCCTTGACCAGCCCGGAATGATCGTCCTTCGCGCCGCCATTCGCCGCGCATGAGTTAAAAAGCTGCTGTGTCGTCGAGGTGTTCGGCAGCGACACGCCGAGCGATTTCGCCCCTTCCAGTGCGAGATTCAAATCCTTCTGGTGAAGCTCGATGCGAAAGCCGGGCGCAAAGGTGCGCTTGATCATGCGCTCGCCATGCACTTCGAGAATGCGCGAGGCCGCCAGCCCGCCCATCAGCGCTTGCCGGACCTTGGCCGGGTCGGCCCCCGCCTTGGAGGCGAAGACCAGCGCCTCGGCGACCGCCTCGATGGTCAGCGCCACCACGATCTGGTTCGCCACCTTCGTCGTCTGCCCCACGCCGTTGCCGCCGACCAGCGTGATGTTCTTGCCCATCTTCTCGAAGACCGGCTTTGCGCGCTCGAAGGCCTTCTCCTCGCCGCCGACCATGATGGTCAGCGACGCCGCCTTGGCGCCGACCTCGCCACCCGACACCGGCGCGTCGAGATAGTCGCATCCCAACGCGTTGATCTTCTTCGCAAACTCCTTGGTCGCGATCGGCGAGATCGAGCTCATGTCGATGACCAGCTTGCCCTTGGACAAGCCTTCCGCCACGCCGCGCTCGCCGAACAGAACCTCCTCCACCTGAGGCGTATCCGGCACCATCAGGACGACGATATCGGCAGCCTTCGCCACAGCCGCATGGCCGTCGACCGCCTTCAGGCCTTTCGCCGTCAGTTCAGCCGGCGGCGACTTGCGGTGGCCGCTCGTCACGACGCTGTAGCCTGCATCCAGAAGATGCCCCGCCATCGGCGCACCCATGATGCCCAGTCCGATGAATCCTATGGTTTCCATGCAAAAATCCTCATTCTCGTCTGTCCGCGCCGCCCCTCACCTGCCTGCCGGCATCGTCTCCCCGTATAGTGACGGGGAGAGGAGAGACGGCCGCAACGTCGGCGATACCCTCTCCCCGTTTATCACGGGGAGAGGGTAAGGGTGAGGAGCAACTTCACGCCGCGACGTGGGTCTTCGAACTCAATTCCCTGAACCACCCCAGCCCCGCCTCGGTGCCTGCCTTCGGCTTGTACTCCGCCCCGACCCAGCCCTTGTAGCCGATGCGGTCGAGATGCTCATACAGGAAAGGATAGTTGATCTCGCCCGTCCCCGGCTCGTGACGGCCGGGATTGTCCGCAAGCTGGATATGCGCGATGCGGCCGAGGTTTTGCTCGATGGTACGGGCGAGATCCCCCTCCATGACCTGCATGTGGTAGATGTCATACTGGAACCAGAGATTCCCAGGGCCGACGCGGTCGATGATCCGCAGCGCCTGGCTCGAGGTCGTCAGGAAGAAACCCGGAATGTCCCGCGTGTTGATCGCCTCGATCAATAACCTGATACCCGCGTCCTCCAGACGCTTCGCCGCATAGATCAGATTGTCGACAAACAGATCCTCCAGTTCCGTTTCCGAAACGCCCTCCGGCGCGATGCCGGCCAGGCAGTTCACCTGCGGACACTCCAACGCCTTGGCGTAGGTGATCGCCGTGTCGACGCTCCTGCGGAATTCCTCGACGCGATCCGGCAGCACGGCGATGCCGCGCTCGCCCTTGCCCCAGTCACCCGCCGGCAGGTTGAAGAGCACCTGGGAGAGCCCGTTCTTCTTCAACCGCGCCGCCACGACCTCCGGCGCATGGTCATACGGCCCGACATATTCGACGCCGGCAAAGCCGGCCTTCGCCGCCGCATCGAAGCGGTCGAGGAAGTCATGCTCGGTGAAGAGCATCGAAAGGTTGGCGGAAAATCGGGGCATAGGCTTATTCCTCGAGATCATCGCCACGGTCAGGACGTCATCCTCGGGCTTGTCCCGAG
>JAEYXI010000261.1 GCA_023428515.1 Pseudomonadota bacterium
TTCCAGGCCAGGCGGCATCAGCCGCCGCACCTTCCTTCAGGTCTCTGCCGCCGGCGTCGTGACCGCCACCACGCTCCGCCCGCGCTTCGCCAATGCCGAAGCCTATTCGAAATTCACCTGGATCTCGCCGCGCGGCACGCTCGAAGTGCTCGACGACTATCCGTACTGGATCGGCAAGAAGATGGGTTATTTCGATGCCACCGAGCTTGGCATCGACACCGACATGCAGCCCGGCCCGTCCGACGGCACCGCGACGGTCAAGTTCGTCGACGTCGGCCAGGCCGATATGGGCTTCCCGTCACCGGGCGTGTTCTCCTTCGCGCTGGAAAACGGCATGAAGCTGAAGTCCGCCTTCCACATGGGTGCCAAGGACACGTTCAGCCTCGCCTTCCGCAAGGGCGAGGGCACCAACGACCTGAAGACGCTGGAAGGCAAGACCATCCTGCTCGGCTCCGCCGCCTGGCAGTCGATCGTCGACCCGATGCTGGCCGTACAGGGCGTCGACGTCCCCAAGGTGAAGTATGTCGAGGCCGGCTGGCCGACCTGGGCGACCGCGCTGAAGGCCGGCCAGGGCGACGCCGCACTGTCGTGGGAAGGCCTGCGCGCTGAGTGGATCGGCAGCGGCCTGGAGTTCGAATACTGGCTCGGCGTGCAGCGTTCGCCGCTCTTTGCCAACACCTTCGTGGTGCGCGCCGCGGATCTCGAGGATCCCGACAAGAAGGCTTTCCTCGAGAAGTACTTGCGCGGCTGGGCCATGGGTCTCGAATTCGGCTATCAGAATCCACGCGCCGCGGTCGAGGCCGTGTTCGAGCAGTTCCCGACGCTCGCCACCAATATCGGGCCGGAGCTGGGCACCACCTCGATCCTGCAGCAGATCGCCGTCTTCCGTGGGGACATGGACAAGCGCAAGGGCTGGGGCGACCATGACATGGCCGCGTGGCAGACCTTCTTCGACGAGATCCACAAGCTCAAGCAGATAACCAACCCGGTGAAGGCGGAGGATGTCTGCACCAACGAGCTGATCGCAGCCGCCAACGACTTCGACCACGCCAAGGTCAAGGCCGACGCCGACGCCTACAAGCTTAGCGACGCTTTTGCCGCGATCGATGTCGACAACGTCAAGGCGCATCTCTACGACCAGGCCGTGCCCGGTTGAGGCAACGAGTCGGATAAACCCCGGCGCGGGCGGCGATAATGCCGTGCGCGCCAAACTGAAGAAGCTTGCAAGTCGGGGAGGGCCTGATGGCCGATAAAGTGAAAGTTCTCGTCGTCGGTCTCGGCAATATGGGCGCCTCGCACGCCAGCGCCTATCACCGCAATCCGGGCTTCGAGATCGTCGGGCTCGTAAGCCGCACGATCAAGTCGAAGAAGATACCTGACGAGCTGAAGGGCTATCCTCTTTTCGAGAGTTACGAGGAGGCGCTGGAGGCCACGAAACCCGACGCCGTCTCGATCAACACGTGGCCGAATACGCACGCGGAATATGCCATCAAGGCGATCAATTCAGGCGCGCATGTGTTCATGGAAAAACCGCTCGCCACCAATATCGAGGATGCCGAGAAGGTGGTGAAGCTCGCCCGCGAGAAGAATAAGAAGCTGGTGCTCGGCTACATCCTGCGCGTCCATCCGTCATGGATAAAATTCATCGAGCTCGGCAAGACGCTCGGCAAGCCGCTGGTCATGCGCCTCAACCTTAACCAGCAGAGCAATGGGCCGGCCTGGAGCTGGCACAAGAACCTGATCGACAGCCTCATCCCGATCGAAGATTGCGGCGTGCACTATGTTGACGTCATGTGCCAACTCACGGATGCAAAGCCGGTGCGCGTTCATGGCAGCGGCGCCAAGCTGGGGGCGGAGGCCGACAAGCCCAACTACGGCCATCTCCACGTCACTTTCGACGACGGCTCGGTCGGCTGGTACGAGGCCGGCTGGGGTCCGATGATGAGCGAGGAGGCCTTCTTCGTGAAGGACGTGGTCGGTCCGAAGGGCGCTGTGTCGATCGTGCCTGGCCATTCCGAAGGCAAGGACCAGCTCGCCGACATCTCTGACTCCGCCGACATCGACCGCCACACCAAGACCGACGCGATCCGCTACCACCACGCCGAAGTCGGCCCGGACAAGAACTTCGTCAAGAAGGACGAGATGTTCAACATGACGGACGAGCCCGGCCACCAGGAACTCTGCGACCGCGAGCAGGCCTTCTTCCTGAAAGCCATCCAGGAGGATCTCGATCTCACCGAGTCCATGGATGCGGCGGTGAACAGCCTGCGCATCGTGCTGGCGGCCGAGCAGTCGATCAACGAGAAGCGCGTCGTCGAACTGGCCTGAACCTGCAGGACGTTGCAGCGACATGCGGTGCGGTCGATCAGCTCCGCCCGATGCCGGCCGAACCAACGGAGAGTCCCGATGAGTGAATCGGCTGCCGCGCGGGACTATGATCTCGTCCTGAAGGGCGGGCGCGTGCTCGATGAGCGCAACGGCGTCGACGGCGTCTTCGACGTGGCCATCAAGGCCGGCAAGATCGCCGCGGTCGGCAAGGATCTTTCCGCGAAGGCGCGCCGGGTCGAGGATGTCGGCGGCGCCATCGTCGCGCCGGGCCTCATCGACATACACACGCATGTCTACCACAAGGCCACGTCGCTCAGCGTCGATCCCGGCTTCAGGGCACGGGGCTCGGCCACCACGACCCTGGTCGACGCCGGCAGCGCCGGCGCCGGCAATTACGATGGCTTTCGCGACTATGTGATGGCGCAGTCGCCCTACCGCATATTCGCCTTCCTCAACATCTCGTTCCCTGGAATCTTCGGTTTCGATAAGGACGTGATGATCGGCGAGGCGACGCTTCGCGAAATGGTTCCGGTCCATCGCTGTGTCGCAAAGATCGAGGAGAACCGCGACCGCATCGTCGGGGTCAAGGTGCGCATCGGCGGGCCGGTGACGGGTGAACTCAGCCTGGGCGCGCTAGAGCTTGCGCTCGAGGCGGCCAACGCGGTCGGCCTGCCGCTGATGACGCATATCGGCACCGCCCCGCCGAGCTATGCCGACGTCGTCTCCATGCTGCGTCCCGGCGATATCCTCACCCACTGCTTCCGGCCCGCGCCCAACTCTGCGCTCGGCGAAGACGGCAAGGTGCTGAAAGCCGTGCACGAAGCGCGCGAGCGCGGCGTGCTGTTCGACATCGCCCATGGCATGGGCGCCTTCGGCTACGAGACGACGGAAGGCGCGCTCAGCCAGAATTTCCTCCCCGACCTGATCTCTTCGGACGTGCATGTGATCGCCGTCGAGGGGCCTGGCTACGATCTCCTCCACACGATGAGCAAGCTCCTGAACTGCGGCCTGACCCTGCCGCAGGTGATCGGCATGTCGACGAGCCGGCCGGCGCTCGCCATCCGCAGGCCGGAGATCGGCCATCTCGGGGTGGGCGCACCGGCCGACATCACCGTGCTGAAGCAGGTCGACAGCGACTACGTGTTCGAGGATGTGACCGGTGCGAAAAGGCAGGGCACGACCCTGCTGCAGCCCGTCGCGGTCTATCTTGAAGGCAGGCCGATGGAACTGGCGCGGCGGCCCTTCGAAGAGCCCTTCATCGGCTCCTGCGGGCACGACCACCAGCACTAGCCGGGTCGCGCCGCTGCGGCGTCGAGGCGGCGGCCAGCGCCCTTCAGACAATCAGCCGATCTTCACCACATTGCCGGTGCGCGCCGATTCCTCGGCAGCGAGCGTCGCTTCGAGCGCGGCCGCGGCATCGTCAGGCCTGCCGATCTCCGGCTTGCGACCGGCCAGCGCGCAATTGGTGAAGTAGGTGAATTCGTCGCGCAGCGCGCCGCCACGCACGCCCTCGAACATCGGCCAGTAGGTCGTGTCGGGGCTGTGCAGCCTGCTGGCGTCGACGATGCCGAGATTGGGGAACGTGTCCTGCACATGGATGATCCCCTCCGTACCGATAATCGACATGCGCTCGTCGATGTCGAACGGCGTCTTCTCCGGCATGCACCAGACCGTCTCCAGCGTCGCTGTCGCGCCGCTTGCGAAGCGGTACATGGTCTGGCCGATATCGGGATGCTTCAGTCCGCGCACGTCCACCGTCTGCGCATAGGCCGAGACGATGCGCTCGCCGGTGAACCACAGCATGATGTCGGTATCATGGATCGCGTCGCCGACGATCGGGCCGATCTTGTTGAGGATCTCCGGCGTCCATGCAGCCGGGATGTTGCGGCGCGAGCTCAGCGCCACGATCTTGCCGATGCGTCCGGCGTCGATCGCCTCTTTGGCCATGCGATAGCGCGGGTTGAACCGCACGATATGGCCGATGAAGAGGATGCCCTTCGCGCCTTTCGACGCGGCGACGATCTTCTGCGCATCCGCGACCGTCGAGGCGATCGGCTTCTCCAAGAAGACGTGCTTGCCGGCCTTGAGCGCCGCGATCGCCGGCTCGGTGTGCTGGTCCCACATCGTGCAGATGGAGACGGCATCGATCTCCGTATCGGCAAGCAACTCGTGGTAGTCGCGGTAGAGCTTCTTCACGCCGAACTTCTTGCCCTGTTCGGCGAGCCGGCTTTCGGTGCGCGTGCAGAGCGCGGCAAGCTCGAGATTGGGTATGCCCTTGATGGTCTCGGCATGGATTTCGCCGAACCAGCCGAGGCCGATGACGCCGATACGCAGTCTGTCCAATGTCCCCTCCCTCAGAAGTCCTCGAGCGTCAGCTCGCGTGCCATGACGATGTTGCCCGCCGTCAATCCGCAGTCCACGGGAATGGCCGCGCCGGTGACGGCGCTGGCCGCGTCCGACGCCAGGAACGCGATGACGCGCGCCACCTCGTCCGGCTCGACGATGCGGCCGAGCGGATACCAGCGCTCCAGCGTCTTCAGCACTTCCGGGTCCTTCGCCTTGCGCTCGTCCCAGATCGGCGTGCGCACGGTGCCGGGCAGCACGATGTTGGCGCGGATGCCGTAGCGGCCGTATTCGAGCGCCAGCGCCTTGGTCATCGCGATCAAGCCGGCCTTGGCGGCGCTGTAGGCGGGGTCGCCCAGCGCGTGCAGTCCGTTCACCGAGCCGACATTGACGATCGAGCCCGACCGCCGTTCGACCATCTCGGGCAACACCGCATGAGCGCAGGCATAGGCGCCGTTGAGATTGGCGTTGACGTCCGCTTCCCAGCCCTTCGGATCGGTGACGGAAAGGGTGGGGTAGCGCGACACGCCGGCATTGTTGATCAGCACATGCACGTCACCGAAGCCGGCGAAAGCCTGTTTCACCTCGTCGGGCGAGCCGATGTCGGCCTGCGCGGCCTTGACCGTGATCCCGTCCTTGCCGAGCGACTGCTTCAGCTCCAGCACCTTGTCGCTGCGGTCGACCGCGGCGATCGTCGCGCCCTCCGCGCCGAAGAAACGGCAGAGCCATTGGCCGATGCCGCCGGCCGCTCCGGTGATGGCGACCGTCTTTCCTGCGAAAGCGCCCGTCATTGTCCGTCCCTCAATGCATCTCCTATCCAGGCGAGGTTGGCGCGCCTCAAATGTCCCCAATTGTAGAAGGCGAATTCGGTGACGCCGCCGGCGCGCAACGCCTCGATGGCGGCGAGGAATTCGCCCTTGCTCGCCAAATCGGGATAGGCCGGCCGCAATATGCCGCGCAGTTTACCAACGCCGCCGAGCCTCCGCTTGATGTCGAACAGATCGGCTTTCACCCGCGCCGCGCCCGGCTCGTAGAAACAGGCTTCGATGCGGTCGGCAATCCCGGCCAGCGCCTTGAGGTCGGTGCCCTCGTACCATGCGCCGCCGGTCGGCCGCGCGACAGAGGGAATGACCGAGACCGTCACGTCCCTTCGCACCGCGGCGCGGATTTCGGCGATCAGCGAGGTGACCACCGCTGAGCGGAAATCGAGATAGCGGCGCAGCTCGCCGTTTTCGGCGACGTCGGCCATCCAGAAGGCGTCCGCCATGTCATCGGGGAAATCGACATCGCTGTCGAGATAAGCGGTGATTTCCTCCGCGACCTTGGCCTTCAGCCGCCTGGCATCGATGCCCGCCTTTTCCGCACCGGTGATGCAATGCTCGCAGAAGCAGAGCCCGAGCTTGCTATCGAGCCACCTGTTGGGTTTGTTGAGCGCGAATTCGTGATGATAGCCATGCGCATAGGGCGTGAAGCCCGGCGCCTCCAGCGACAGGCCCGACACTGGATAGTTTTCCGTCACGTCCTTCGCCAGCCCGACGGCATAGGCGCGAGCCGCCGGCGCCGATGGGCAGAGGTTGTAGTAATAGGGATCGCCAAAAGCGTTGCGCACGACCGCATCGGAATGCGCCATACCGAGCAGCGTGTTGTGCAGCAGCACAAGCCAGACATTGACCTGCATGTTGCTGGCGTCGGTCAGCTCGCGCAACACGTCCTGCTTCTTCAGCAGGCTGTTGGCGACCGGCTTGATCGCGCCGTAGCGGGACGGGTCGGCGTTGAAATAGACGGTGCCGTCCTCCGGGAAATAGACCTTTCCGCTCTTGCCGTGCGGCCGCAGGAACTTGCCGGCGTGATAGCTGCCGGCGATGGTGACGGTGTCGAGCCCCAGCGCGCGGAACTCGTCAAGCGCGTGCGCGACGCCGTGCTCCGCGATGTCCCAGGCATAAGTGTAGATTGCCTTGTAGGTCATGTCTTGCAGCTCATGATTCTGCCCGGTCAGTTCTGGAACCAGCCGTCCTTCAGGTAGCGCATGTACTCGAACACCATGCCGTGCTTCTTGACGAACACGACTTCGAGGAAATCGCCGACGATGAAGGGCGGGATCAGGATCTCGACACCGGGCGCGGCCAGATGCGGCGCGAGGTCGTCGACCCGGTAGGCCACGTGCGGATTGTCGCGCACGAAAGCCGGCACGGTGCTGTCCGGCTCGTAGCGCAGGAATTCGATATGCTCGGGATGGTTGCGCGGATTGGTCACCCAGATGCGGCTCTGCTCGACCCAATCCTCCTGCGGCTGCTTCTCGGTCGTGGTGATGCCGACGTGATCGAACACGAACATGGCTGGCGTACCCCTCACGGGCGGCGTGATCGCCACCTCATAGCTATTTTCTGAAACTATGTTACAGAATCGGCAGGGTGGCAATAGCAAAGTGCCAGCTGCCGTCATCTCGCGAAAAATGCCGAGTTCCAACGCTGCTTCTGATCAATTCATCCGGCCGCAGGACTTCTGCGCCCGGCGGGCCGCCACTTGCCTATATGTCGAAATCCTGTAATTAAATTTCAGAGCTGCGACCATGGTTTCGTGGCGGGAAAAGGTTCTCCATGGCAGGTCGCAGGTCGCGCAGGGAAATCGACGAGCCGCCGATCGACCTCGTCTCGCGCATCGAACGGGTCGAGGCGCGGCTCTCGCCGGCCGAGCGCCAGGTCGCCGCCGCCGTCCAGCAGGACTATGAGGCGGCGACGCGTCTGACCATTGCCGAGCTCGCGGAAAAGGCTGGCGTCAGCCAGCCTTCCGTCACGCGCTTCTGCCGCTCTGTCGGCTGCGTTTCCTTCGGCGACTTCAAGATCCGCCTCGCCACGACGCTGACCGTCGCGGCGGCCTACCTGAAGACCGACCGCGTCTTTTCCGACGACATTGGTCAGCTCGCGCAGTCGGTCATGATGCGCGCCGCCAACGCGGTGCGCGCCGCGCTCGACCAGCTCGACACAACAGCGCTCGGCAAGGCGATCGACGCGCTGGCCGCTAGCCGCCGCGTCGACATTTACGGCCAGGGCGGCGGCTCGGCTGCGATGGCCGAGGATGCCAAGCTGCGTCTCTTCCGGCTGGGCATTCCCGTCGCCGCCTATATCGATGGCCATCAGCAGCGCATGTCGGCCGCCACGCTGCAGCCTGAGGATGCCGTGCTCGCCATCTCCAACAGCGGCCGCTCGCGCACCGTCGTCGAGGCCGTGAAGATCGCCACTTCCTTCGGCGCCACGGCGATCGTCATCACCCGGCCGGGCACGCCGCTCGCCGAAGCCGGCACCATCCTCATCCCGATGACCATCGCCGAGGACGACAACGTGCTGGTGCCGACCCCTTCCCGCTACGCCCATATGGCGGTCGTCGACACGCTCGCCACCGGGGTCGCGGAGCGCCTCGGCGCGCGCGGCCGAGAGGCGC
>JAEYXI010000309.1 GCA_023428515.1 Pseudomonadota bacterium
CGACTATGTCGAGCGGGGCGGACACGCGGCGCGCTTCGCCGGCAACTTCATGTGGCAGACGAGACTCGAGGCCGAGGGCAGGCGGCAGGTCTGCTACAAGTATCGCGCCCGCGCCGAGGACCCGGCCTATCAAACGGAAGACGTCACCCGCGCGACCAACTCGTGGGACGCTCCCGAAATCGGCCGGCCAGGTGTGAAGACTTTCGGCCTGAATTCCTCCAAGGGAGTCTATGCCGGCTGGGGCGGCTGCACGCCGCGTGGCGTGCGCGGCTTTCCCGTCTACAGGCCGGAGCATTGGGCCTTCGCTGACACCGGCCTGTTCTATGGCGACCTGCTCGGCGCCGACAGCCATGTCTATGGCTACGAGGTCGACGGGCTCGACTATGAAATCCGCAACGGACGGCCGTATCCGACCGCCGAAAGCGGCGCGCCTGAAGGGCTCGAGATCCTTGCGATGGGCATGGCGAGCCAGGTGGAGGAAGCGGATTTCTTGTCGATCGAGGACCAGTTCTTCGGTGACGAGGACGGGCGCTTCATCGCCGACATGCTCTATGGCGATGCCAGTGACGAGAATTTGGAAAAGGTCCGCTACTCGAACGGCATGATCGTCAATTTTCCGCGCGGCAAGGGGGAAGTGTTTCACGCCGGAAGCTGCGAGTGGGTGGCGGGGCTGTTGCGGCGCGACGCGATGGTTGAGCGCGTCACCGCCAATGTGCTCGACCGCTATCTCGGCAAGCGCCTATGAGGATTTCATGAAGGCAGATGCGAAACCTCGCCAGAACCTCTTCCACTTCACGCGGCTGCCGCGGCCGGTCGTCGACCGCGCGAGTGGAATCTACATGTGGGACACGAGCGGGAAGCGGTACATCGACGGGTCGAGTGGAGCGGTCAACGTCAACATTGGCCACGGCAACCGCGCTGTCATCGACGCGATGAAGCGGCAGATGGATCGGGTGTCCTTCGCCTACACGATCCACTTTGAAAGCGAGCCGGCTAACGACCTAGCTCGACTGCTCGCGGAGCGTCTGCCCAACAGGCTGGAGCGCATCTATTTCGTATCGGGAGGGTCAGAGGCCGTCGAGGCGGCGATCAAGCTTGCCAGGCAATGGGCGGTCGCCACCGGCCAGGAGAAGCGCTGGAAGGTGATCGGCCGCATGCCTTCCTATCACGGCATCACGCTCGGCGCGCTGGAGCCGACCGGCGACGACGTGCTGACGAAGGTTTTCGCGCCGATGAGCCGGTCGATGCCGCTGATCCCGGCTCCCACAGTGCATCGAGATCGCGACAATCTTTCGCTGGAGGAGCGTGGGCTTCGCTATGCCGATATGCTCGAGGCGAAGATACTCGAGGAGGGCGCCGACAGCGTGCTTGCCTTCATCATGGAGCCGATCGGCGGCGCCGCCACTGCGGCGCTCGTGCCGCCCGACAGCTATTTCGGGCGCATCCGCGAGATCTGCGACCGGCATGGCATCCTGCTCATCCATGACGAGGTGATGACCGGCATCGGCCGCACTGGAAAGTTCCTCGGCGGCGATCACTGGAACTGCCGGCCCGATATCGTCGTGCTGTCGAAAGGCCTGTCGTCGGGCTATGCGCCGCTTGGGGCGATCGCAGCGCCGGAACGGATCGTGGGGCCAGTGATCGAGATGGGCGGGTTCCTGCATGGTCACACCTATGGCGGCAATCCGGTTTCCTGCGCCGCGGGTCTCGCGGTGCTCCAGGAGGTCGAGCGGCTCCATCTGATCGAGAATGCGGCAGCGATGGGCGAGGTGCTGAAGGGCGAACTCGAAGGACTGTCGCAGCGCTTCCCCTTCGTTGGGGACGTGCGCGGCAAGGGCTTGCTGCTCGGCGCGGAAATCTACGCCGATCCCAACGCGAAGAAGCCGCTGCCGCGCGAGGCGAACGCCAATGTCCGGCTGATCGACCTTGCCTTCGAGCGCGGGCTGATCGTCTATTCCCGGCGGGTGCGTGGCGGACCGGAGAGCGACAATTTCATGGTCTGTCCGCCGCTCATCGTGACGAAGGAGGAGATAAGCGAGATCACGGCGATCCTGTCGGACACGCTGGAGGCGCTGGCCGGCGAATTCGCTCTGCCGGTCAATCGCTGAGGAAAGGCATGGCGAAGAAGAAAGTCATCATCACCTGCGCGGTCACCGGTTCGGTGCATACGCCGACGATGAGCCCGCATCTGCCCGTCACCCCCGACCAGATCGCGGCCGAGGCGATCGCGGCGGCCGAGGCGGGCGCATCGATCCTGCATCTCCATGCGCGCGATCCCGAGAACGGCCGACCGACCGCCGACCCCGACGTGTTCATGCAGTTCCTGCCGCGTATCAAGCAGGCGACCGACGCGGTGATCAATATCACCACCGGCGGCTCGTCCCTGATGACGCTCGACCAGCGGCTCGCGGCGCCGCTGAGGGCCGAGCCCGAGATGTGCTCGCTCAACATGGGCTCGATGAACTTCGCGCTGTTCCCGATGCTCGAGCGGCCGCGCGAA
>JAEYXI010000360.1 GCA_023428515.1 Pseudomonadota bacterium
CTTCTCCAATGAAGAGGCCGCCGAGATCCTCGATGCCACCGAAGAGGAATTCGCTGAGCTGCTCGCCCAGGCGAGCACCGAAATCTCGCGGCAGGTGGCGACCGACATCCTGATCATTGAGGACGAGCCGCTGATCGCGATGGATATCGAGCAGATGGTGGAGAGCCTTGGCCACCGCGTCGTCGGCACGGCGCGCACCCATGCCGAGGCGACCGCCATGTTCAAGAACTCGCGCGCCAAGATGATCCTCGCCGACATCCAGCTGGCCGACGGCAGCTCCGGCATCGACGCGGTCAACGAGATCCTGACCACGGCTTCCGTGCCGGTGATCTTCATCACCGCATTCCCCGAGCGCCTGCTGACGGGTGAAAGGCCGGAGCCGGCCTTCCTGGTGACGAAACCCTTCAATCCCGACATGGTGAAGGCGCTGATCAGCCAGGCGCTCTTCTTCGACCGGCAGGCCAAGGCCGCAGCCTGAAAACACAGGGACACCGGGTGAAAAGGCCGCCACGTGGCGGCCTTTTTATTGGCCCTTCCGGAACAAACTTCGGAATGCGCCGTTTCCGACGCATCAGAATTTGAGGAGATTGATCATGCTTTACTGGGCGCTAGTTTTTCTTGTCGTCGCCATCATCGCCGGAGCGCTCGGCTTCGGCGGCATCGCCGGAACCTCCGCGGGAATCGCGCAGATCCTGTTCTTCGTGTTCCTGGCATTCCTCGTGATTTCGCTCCTGGCCGGCCTGTTCCGCAGAGCGTGAAGAGACGGGCAAATCTCAGATGCTGGAAGCCGCACCCCTCAATCGGTTTCCAGTTGCCGCCGGGCAGGGCTTTCCAACGGAGCTCTGTCCGGCGGACCTTTTTCAGGGGTCCTTAAGGCAGATCGTACACCAATAGCGTTTTGGTCTCCATCAGGAGACGAACAGTCCGGTCCGGCGCGCAATCACGGATCCAGATCATGAAGTCAGCATCCGGGGGAGACAGCAGCAGAGACGGGATACCGGCGGCCAGCCGTTCCTCGACGGGCAGGGCCGCGGAAACAGCGTTCGGCTTGCTGCGCGCGCTTAGCAATACGGCCGTTTCCGTGGTCTACCAGGACACCGAACTGCGCGTGGAGTGGGCGCAAAACGTGCCGGCCGCATGGTCGTCCGGCAGCATAGACGGCATGACCGATCACGACTTCCTGCCGCCGGACGTCGCCGATACCGTCGTCGCTGCCAAGCGGGCGATCCTTTCAAAGGGAGGCCGCGACCGCCTGGAAATCTGCATTCCCGGCATCCCGGGAGAACGGGAAGATCAATGGTTCGAACTCTGGGTCGATGCGAACCCGGCGCCTGACGGTCAGGTGCAGGGCATCGTCACCACAGCCATCGAGACCAGCGAGCAGAAACGACGCGAGCAGACGTTGCGGGTCCTGCTGCGCGAGGTAAGCCACCGCTCGCGCAATCTCCTCGCCATCATCCAGAGCATCGCCACGCAGACCGGGCGCCATTCGTCGACGATCGATGAATTCCTCACCCGCTTCCAGGGACGGCTCCAGTCGCTCGCCTCATCGCAGGACCTGGTCACCTCGTCGAACTGGCGCGGCGCCGATCTCGGCGAACTCGTGCTTGAACAGGTCTCGCGCTACACCTCGACGCCGCGCCAAGCCGTACACCTGAAGGGCGAAAAACCGTGGCTCAATCCGAATGCCGCCCTGCATGTGGGCCTGGCTTTGCACGAACTCGTGGCAAATTCGGTGAGCTACGGCGCGCTGTCGAAGCCTGGGGGCCATGTCGCGCTGACGGCGGATCTCGAACCGGATGCGGCCGGGCATGCGTCCTTGCTCCTGACCTGGCATGAGAAGGTCGGCGCCGCGGCGGGCGAACCGGCCATGCGCGAAAAGCGGTTCGGCAGCGTCGCCCTCGAACGCGTGGTGCCGGCTTCGCTCAACGGAAGCGCCAGCCTGAAGATCGAGAAGGGCGTTCTCGACTACAGGCTCGTCATCCCGTTTGGAAATTTCGAGACGGATTAGGCCGGGATCGGCCTTGGGACCAGATCGTCGCCGAGGGCGAAAAAGCGACTCCCGTTTCCCGTGTCGCTCAAGGAAAAGCCGGCCTTGCGGCCGGCTTTTTATGCGCCGGACAAACGGAGGGAAACGTGGCCGGTGCGTGCCGTCGTTGAAAGGGTCGACGGCTTCGTTGCAACGCCGGCTGGACCATAAAGTTCCACGGCTTTTGCGCCTCGCAAGGGAACATTCGCGCGCCTGCGGCATTCATGCGCGGGGGACGCCAGGAGGATGCAATGGTCGCCGAAATACAGAAGCTCGAAACCGCCGCCCGCATGGCGATGGGACATTTCGAGGATCCGATCGGCGCAACGTCCGCGAAACCGCGATACCGCCTGCCCCGCCCGGCATATGCGCTGCTGGCGCTTGCCGTTATAGGGCTGGCGATCGTGCTCTTCTGAGCCAACTCAAGAAAGCAAATCTGTTCGCCCCAACTGCGACAGGAGGGTCAAGTTCGGACAAGTCATCGTTTCCCCGCAACGATGAATTCGTCGAACCCGGCCTGCCTCTTACTTGTCTTTCGCCAGATATATCATCCGGATTCCAAGAGCTTCGTGCGTATCCGACCTTCAAAGACCAGTACAGCCGGAACCATCGCGCCACCCATTGCGTTTTTGGTTCTTGAGAGGGGTCGTTCTCTCTGTGCGAGAGGTGACTGCCATGGAACACATAGCTGCCTTGCTACTGATAGTCGGATGCTCGGACGATCTGGCACAATGCCGCGAACTGGCGCCGCCGGTAGGCGTCTACGAGACGGTTGAAGAGTGCGAAGGCGACCTGCAGCCGTCCATCAGCCTATTCACCACCAAGCATCCTCAGGTCTTCGGCCAGTGCGTCGAAGTCGATCCGGCAGTGGAGGAAGAAGATGCCGAACTCGTTTGGGACGTCAAGCCGGACGGTACGCTCTATGCCATGATCGAAGTGCCCGAAATCATGATTGCATCGAAGCCGTAAAGCCGCGAAAAAGACTATCTTAGCCAAGAATGATTTCCGGCACGCAAAAACCGCCACTGCGTGCTAAGAAGCGGGCGGGACGACCAACTGAGGAGCCTCATATGAGAAAGACTATCTTTGCCGTTGCCGCCTTGATGGCGCTGGCCGGCTGCACGACTGCCGAAAACGACGCCGCGCTCGGCGGTCTGGCAGGCGCGGCAATCGGCGGTATCGCGACGGGCGACGCAGGCGGCGCGATCGTCGGCGGCGTTGTCGGCGCTGCCTCCGGCGTGCTGATCGGCAAGGCGACCCGGCAGGGCTGGTGCCGCTATCGCGACCGCCACGGCCGTATCTATGAGGCTCGCTGCCGCTAAAAGCGGCGCCGGCAGGCGGCGAAGGCAGCCAACGGACGTAAAAACAAGGTCATCCCGGCTGCCCGCCGGGGTGGCCTTTCTTTGTCCGGCTTAGCTTATCCAGTTTGTTCAGCCGGCCCGGCCGCCAAGCGGTATTTCGATCTCGATATGCAACCCGTCCGCCCGGTAGTCGCGCCGGATGGTGCCTTTCAGTTCCCGGGTGATGTTCATGTCGATCAGCCTTGTGCCGAAGCCCGGCTTCTCAGGCGGGTTCACCGCCACGCTGCTCGCCTCCCGCCAGGACAGCGCCAGCATGTCGCCCTGGTCCTGGAGCCGCCACTCGACTTTCAGCGCGTCGGTCGTGTTGCCGGTTTCGCCGTATTTCAGGGCGTTGGTGGCCAGTTCGTGAAAGGTAAGGCCGAGCGCCTGGGTCGCCGTCTCCGACAGCATGACCCGCGGGCCGCTAAGCACGCCGTCCGGCAGTTCCTTGCCGAAGACCTGTGCAAGTTCGATGCGCAGCAGTTCGCCGAGATCGGCCTTCTGCCAGCGTGAGCGGGTCAGCATGTCCTGCGAAGCGGCCATCGCTTGCAGCCGTGCCGAGAAAGAGTCCTGGAATTCACCGATATCCTTGGCGTTGGCAGCCGTCTGACGCGCGATCGCCAGCACACGGGTGATCGAGTTCTTGATGCGATGCTTCATCTCCTGGAGCATCAAATCCTTCTCGAGAAGGCTGTTTTCCGCGTTCTCCTGCAGCTTCGACTTCGCATCGTAGGCGCGCGACTGGTAACGCTGCAGCAGCGCGATCGCCAGCGCGAGCAACAGGCCGAAAAGGCCGAGCACCACCGGGATCACCGGGGAGGACGGGCGCGTGAAGTCTGCCGTCGGCCGGAATTCTATGGTCCATGGCCGCCCGGCGACGAGCAACTGGCGGGCGGTTGCCAGACCCATGGCGGAAGCCGGCTCGATCGCCGATTGGAAGAGCAGGTTGGCGTCCTCTCCGGCGCCGTCGAACACCCGGGCGTTGATGGGCAGCGCTGGGAATTTGTCCAGTGCGGACTTGACGAGTTCCTGGGTGCGGAATGCCGCAAAAAGCATGCCGATCGGCTGGCTTTCGGGCGCACCCGGCCGCTCGAGCGTCGAGAACAGCAGAAAGCCGGGAGAAGCCGGCGCGCCGATCTGCGGCCCGAGCACCACGCGGCCCGTCGCCCGCAATTCACCCGTCTCGATCGCGGCAAGGATCGCTTCGCGCGCCTGCGGGTCGGTGAACATGTCGTAGCCGATGCCCGTCATCCTGGCCCGGTCGAGTGGCTCGATCAGCAGCACCGGCATGCGCCAGTCACCGTCCGATGCAGCCGGAAAGATCGGCTTCTCGACGTTCAGCCGCTCGCTGATCGCGCGTTCGAGTTGGACCTCCTCGCCGGGCTTGCCCACGCCGAGAAGGCCGAGCGACTGCAATCCCTCGAAATTCTTGTCGACCTGAAGCGCCTCGAAATAGGTCCTGAACTCGCCGCCGGTCACCTGCCCGGCACGGGCGGTGAAGAAGGCGTCCGTTTCGCGCAACAGCGACAGGTGCAGGTCGACCCGGCTCTGGATGCGGTTCAGCGCGTCGTCAGCCGTCGCCTCGAACTTGATGCGGGTCGCCTCTTCGGCGGCGCGATAGGCGAAACCGGCCATCGCCAGACTGGCGAGAGCTACAGCTGCAAAGGCGACAATGGGATAATGCTTTTTCAATCGCCAGTCCGGTTCATGCCCCGGGGCCCTTTATTGACGTTCGGCCACGCCGATACAACGCAAAATTCAAAGAGCATCTCAAACCGGTGTAGCGGATGGGTTTTGCTGGTCGAGATGGCTTTGGCCCTGTGCCCGCGGTGACCAATTCTTCACATCCGAATGAAATTTTTCGGGACTCGAAAAAACATTGTTTTGGCCTCTTTCCGGATCAATATTCATTCATGCCTGCGCCATGGACAAGAATGAATGGCTTGGCAAGGCGCGAGCGGCATTGTTTTGTCAGTTAGGGTCAGGCGTTGAGTCCATGGCGCCGCTGCCGGAGGAGGCAAATAGCAGATGTCGGTCGGAATTCGTCATGACGACCTGCGTCGCCGCAATCGTGCCATGGTCATCGGTGCGGTGCGCCACGCAAGTCAGCCGTCGCGCACCGAAATCGCTTCCGCCACCGGCCTCAGCCATTCGACGATCTCCGCGATTTCCGCCGACCTGATCGCCGAGGGCATTCTCGCGGAAGCCAAGGGGAGCGAGCAGACAACCACACGGCGCGGCCGGCCCCAGGTGGCGCTGGCGCTCGATCCTGCCGCCGCCGTCGTCGCCGTGGCCGTGCTTTCGCTGAACGACCTTTCGGCGGCGATCATCGACTACTCCGGCGGCCTCGTCGCGCAAGAGCAACGCAGCTTGTCGACGGCGACCGTCCGGAGAAACGACCTCGTCGCGGAACTCGTCGCCATGTTGCGCCGGCTGATCACAGGTCGCCCGGCCGGCAGCCGCAAGCCGCTGCGCGTCGTGCTCGCCATCCAGGGCATCACCGACGCCGCCGCGCGGACCATGCTGTGGTCGCCGATCACCCCGCACCGGGCCATTTCCTTCGCCGACATACTGGAACGCGAACTCGACATACCAACGACGGTCGAGAACGACTGCAACATGATGGCGGTGGCGCTGCGCTGGCGCGACCCCGGCCGTTACCGGGACGATTTCATCGCCATGCTCCTGTCGCACGGCATCGGCATGGGGCTTGTGCTGAAGGGCAAGCTCTTCACCGGCACGCAATCCTCCGGCGGCGAATTCGGCCATATGATCCACCAGCCCGGCGGCGCGCTCTGCCGCTGCGGCCGCCGCGGCTGTGTCGAGGCCTATGCCGGCGACTACGCCATCTGGCGCAATGCAAGGGAAAAAGGCGAAGATTCGACCCCGGAAGACGGCGTGAGCAATGCCGACATGCAGGCGATAGCCGACCAGGCACGCTCCGCCGACGGTCCCGAGCGCGAGGCCTACGGCAAGGCGGGCACCGCGATCGGCTACGGCATCGGCAGCCTGTTCGCGCTGATCGATCCCGCGCCCATCGCCTTCATCGGCGGTGGCGCCGCAGCCTTCGACCTGCTGGAGCCGCATATACGGGCGGCCATCGCCGAAACCGCCGGCGGACAGCACTCGGACGCCATCTCCTTCGATACGGTGGCGGACGAGGCGCCGTTGATCCGGCAGGGCTGCGCCATGCAGGCGCTCACCTTCGTCGACAACGAAATTTTCGCGGCAGGTATCGGCGCGGCGGAAGAGCCCGGCCGGGAAGTCGCCTGACGCTCAATCCTCCCGGATGGCGTAGCCGGCGCCGCGTATGGTGCGGATGACGTCCGGCATGCGGCCATTGTTGACCGCTTTGCGCAGTCGGCCGACATGCACGTCGACGGTGCGCTCGTCGATATAGATCGTCTCGCCCCAGACATTGTCGAGCAATTGGCTGCGCGAGAAGACGCGACCGGGATGACGCATCATGAATTCGAGCAGGCGGAATTCCGTCGGCCCGAGCTTGATCTCGTTCTTCTTGCGGTAGACGCGATGCGCCTCGCGGTCGAGCATGATGTCGCCGACCTTGAGCACCGAGGAGAGCACTTCGGGCTTGGCGCGACGCAGCAGAGCGCGCACCCGGGCCATGAATTCCGGCGTGGAGAACGGCTTCACCAGATAGTCGTCGGCGCCGGTCGACAGACCCCGCACGCGGTCGCTTTCCTCGCCGCGGGCAGTCAGCATGATGATCGGCAGGCGCTGCGTCTCCGGCCGCATCCTGAGGCGGCGGCAGAGTTCGATGCCCGACACCGCCGGCACCATCCAGTCGAGCACGAGGAGATCCGGCGTGTTCTCCTGCAACCTGACCTCGGCCTCGTCGCCGCGCGTCACGATCTCGACCTGATAACCTTCGGCCTCAAGGTTGTAGCGCAGGAGCACGCCGAGCGGCTCCTCGTCTTCGACCACCATGATTTTCGGCGCGATCATCTCTGGGGAAATCTCCTGGGATGTCTCCTGCCGCCCCGCTACTCCGCCATCGCCGAAAGGGAGGTCTCGTCGATCTTGGGGCGGTTTACCGGCAACTGTTCGCCGGTCACCACATAATAGGCGTTTTCGGCAATGTTGGTCACGTGGTCGCCTATGCGCTCGAGATTTTTCGCGCAAAACAACAGATGCGTGCAGGTCGTTATATTGCGCGGGTCCTCCATCATATAGGTCAGGAGCTCTCGGAATACCGCCGTGTATTTCACGTCGATCTTCTCGTCGTCGGTGCGCAGCGCCCTCAATCCCTCGGCGTCGCGCGCCACGTAGAGCTCGACCACACCGTGCACTTGCCCGAGCACGAGATCGGCCATCGCCTCGATGCCGTGCGAGAGGTTGCGCGGGGTGGCGGCCTGCCCGACTGCGCTGACACGCTTGGCGATGTTTTTCGCGAGGTCGCCGATGCGCTCGAGGTCGCCGGCCATGCGGATCGCGCCGACGACGGCGCGCAGGTCCTGCGCCATCGGCTGACGCTTGGCGATCAGCGTGATCGCACGATCATCGAGCTCGCGCTGCCTGGCGTCCATGATGACGTCGTCCGACACCACACGTTGTGCAAGCGCATTGTCGGAGACAAGCAGCGACCGGATCGAAGCGCCGACCATCGAGCCGGCGAGGTCGCCCATGTCACGAACCAGCCGCTGGATGTGGTCGAGATCCTCGTCGAAGGAGGTGACGGTATGTTCGCCCATATTTGGAGCCTTTCCGGTTCCTCGTGATCCGCGGCTTAGCCGAAGCGGCCAGTGATGTAGTCCTGGGTGCGTTTCTCGTGCGGGCTCGTGAAGATCACGTCGGTAGGCCCTTCCTCGACCAGCACGCCCAGATGGAAGAAGGCGGTGCGCTGCGATACGCGCGCGGCCTGCTGCATCGAGTGCGTGACGATGACGATCGTGTAGTTCTCGCGCAGTTCGTCGATCAGTTCCTCGACCTTGGCGGTAGCGATCGGGTCGAGCGCCGAGCAGGGCTCGTCCATCAGGATGACCTCAGGCGAAACGGCGATAGTGCGCGCGATGCAGAGGCGCTGCTGCTGGCCGCCCGAAAGGCCGGTGCCAACCTCATGCAGGCGATCCTTCACCTCTTCGAAGAGCGACGCCTTCTTGAGGCTGGTCACCACGATCTCCTCGAGATCGGTCTTGTTGCGGGCCAGGCCGTGGATGCGCGGTCCATAGGCGACGTTCTCGAAGATGGTCTTCGGGAACGGGTTCGGCTTCTGGAACACCATGCCGATGCGGGCACGCAACTCGACGACGTCGAGCTTCGGATCGTAAAGGTCGTTGCCGTCGAGGCTGATCTTGCCCTCGATGCGGGCGCCTTCGATCGTGTCGTTCATGCGATTGATGCAGCGCAGGAAGGTCGACTTGCCGCAGCCCGACGGGCCGATGAAGGCCGTCACCGCTTTTTCCGGAATGTCGATCGATACGTCGAACAGCGCCTGCTTGGGGCCGTAGAAAACCTTGACGCCGTCGGCCTTCACCCGGGTCGGCCGTGGTTCGGCGTCCGGGGTGCGGATGGTGCTGAAGGCGCCGGTCTGCGCAGCCTTGGTGCGGGCCACTGCTTTTTCGACTTCGGTTGCGGTCATCGCTGTCATTGCCGGGGTCTCCATGGTCCTACTGCCTCCTCTCGAACCGTGAGCGGAGGAAGATCGCCGCCGCGTTCAGAACGAGCATGACGGCGAGCAGGATGATGATTGCAGCCGCCGTACGCGGCTCGAAGAAATTGCGGTTCTCATTGCCTTCCCAGAGGAAGATCTGGACCGGCAGCGCCGTCGACTGGTCGAGCGGCGTGACCGGCAAAGTGGCGACGAAGGCGTTCATGCCGATGAGCAGCAGCGGCGCGGTCTCGCCGAGCGCCTGGGCAACGCCGATGATGGTCGCGGTCATGATGCCGGGATAGGTGATCGGCAGCACGTGGTGGAACACCATCTGCGTCTTCGATGCGCCTAGGCCGAGTGCGGCCTGGCGGATAGAGGGCGGCACGGCCTTCAACGCATTGCGGGTGGCGATGATGATGGTAGGCAACGTCATCAGCACCAGCACTAGGCCGCCGGCCAGCGGCGCCGACAGCGGCAGGCGGAAGTAGTTGATGAAGACGGCCGCGCCGAGCAGACCGAAGACGATCGACGGCACCGCGGCCAGATTGTTGATGTTGACCTCGATCAGGTCGGTGATCTTGTTCTTCGGCGCGAATTCCTCGAGATAGATCGCCGCCGCGACACCGATCGGCACCGCCAGCAGGATCACGATCAGCATCATGTAGAGCGAGCCGATGAAGGCGCCGAGCAGGCCCGCTTCGGCCGGTGCGCCGCGCGAATCCGCGTTGGTGAACAGCACGGTCGAGAAGACCATCTTCACGGTGCCGTTCTCGTAGAGCGTGTCGGCCAGCGTCCGGGCAGCAGGCGAAAGCTGCTGCTGCGCATCGCCCAGGGACCGGTCGATATTGCCCTTCAGCCAGGTGTCGACATTGGCCGAGAGGAGAAGCTGCACATCCACCGTCTGCCCGAGCAGGCCGGGATTTGCGACGAACATGTCGCGGAGCATGAAGCGCTGGTTCGGCGAGACGAAAGCCTGGGCGTCGCGCGCATTGAAGGTGACGTCGGGCGCTGCCGCGCGCACCGCATTCTCGATGACCTTGTTCCAGTTGGCCATCGTCACCTGCCGCTCCCAGTCGAGCAGCGCACGCCGAAGTTCAGCCGGCGACTGGCCCGGCTGGGCCTCCGGCTTGGGATCGACCTTCACGATCTCCGGATCGAAGGTGACCTTGAGGTTCGCCGCCGGCTGCCAGAAGGCGGGAATACCCTGGATCAGGATCGAGCCGAAAAGAAAGACGACGAAGCCTACCGCGATCGCGATGGCGGCGATGCCGTAGGCGCGGAAGCGGGTTTCGGCGGCACGCCGGCCGCGCAGGCCCTTCTGGATCCGCAGGAGCCGGTCTTCGCTGCTTTCGACGTTAAGCATGGAGCGGGCTGTTTCGATGTTCGCCATGACTATTCGTACTGCTCCCGATACTTGCGGACGACATAGAGAGCGATGACGTTGAGGATCAGCGTCATGATGAAAAGGGTCAGGCCGAGCGCGAAGGCGACCAGTGCCTGCGGGCTGGCGAAGTTGGTGTCGCCAGTGAGCTGGTTGACAATCGAGACCGTGACCGTCGAGACGGAATCGAACGGATTGGCCCGCAGGATCGGCGCGTTACCGGCGGCGAGCACCACGATCATGGTCTCGCCGAAGGCCTTGCTGATCGCCAGCATGAAGGCGCCGACGATGCCGGGAAGAGCGGCGGGCAGGACCACCCTGCGGATCGTCTCTGATTTGGTCGCGCCAATGCCGAGCGAACCGTCACGCATGGCGCGCGGCACCTGCGTGATGATGTCGTCGGAAAGCGACGAAACGAACGGCACGATCATGAGGCCCATCGCAATGCCCGCGGTGAGCGCGCTGGTCGCGCGGATCGGGATGCCGACGAGGTCGCCGAACTGGCTGAGCAGCGGTCCGAGCGTGATGAGCGCAAACACGCCGTAGATCACCGAGGGAATGCCAGCCAGGATTTCGATGATGGGCTTGGCGGTGGCGCGCACGCGGCGGTCCGCATATTCGGCCATGTAGATCGCCGACAAGAGGCCGACCGGGATCGCCACCAGCATGGCGATGGCGCTGACCATGATGGTGCCCCAGAGCAGCGGCAGCAGGCCATACTGGCCGGTCGCTCCGCCGGTCGTCGAGAAGCCCGGGTTCCATACCGTGCCGAAGAAGAAGTCGAGCGGATTGACGAAGGTGAAGAAACGCAGCGCCTCTGAGAGCAAGGACGCGACGATGCCGACCGTCGTCAGGATCGCGATGCCCGAGCAGGCGATGAGCAAGACGCGCACCGCGCCCTCGAATTCGTTGCGTGCCCTGAGCCGCGGCGCGATGCGGCGCGTCATCAGGAGCAGGCCGAGCAGGCCGAGCACGGCGGCGACGACGATCATCGCCCAGAAGCTGGTCGTACGGAAGGAGCGCAAGGCCTCGCCGGCCGCAACCTCATAGGGCTGGGTCTCGCCGACCACGCCGAAGCCGCTGGCGATCTGCTCGATGCGGCGCATCGTGTCGCGCAAGGCACCGGGATCGCCGTTGAGGAGTTCGGCAGGAAGGAAGGAACGGGCGTGGCTCAGCGCGATATCGTTCGAGAAAAGAGCCCAGACCAACAGAACCACGACGGCGGGAACAGCGCACCAGAGCGCCACCATCAGCCCGTGGTAGCTGGGCCGCGAATGCATCGTGCGCTGGGCCGTGGTGGCGACAGCCCGGCCGCGCGTCAAGCCGACCTGGTAGCCGACGGACAACAGGACAAGCTGGAACACGGCGATGACGAGACTGTTCACGGCAAGGACGCTCCGGATCGGGCGCTATGGAAGCCAAATGGTCGGATGAATGTCGGACCAGAAAGGCTTGTTCGAACCGGCCCCCCGTCAGCCGCTTCGACACGATGGGAACGAGGCGGCGCCGTATAGCGCCG
>JAEYXI010000365.1 GCA_023428515.1 Pseudomonadota bacterium
GTGCTGGTCAACGCCGTCATCCAGAATGGCGGGCAGACCTGCTCGGCGGGCAGCCGCATCCTGGTCGAAGCATCCGCCTATGACCGCGTGGCCGCCGGGCTCGCCGAACGTTTCGCAAGGCTCGTCGCAGCGCCGCACGACGCCGACCTCGACCTCGGTGCGCTGATCAACCCGAAACAGAAGGCGCGTGTGTCGGGCATGGTCGAGGCGGCGGAAAAGGCCGGCATCCCGGTGCTGGCGCGCGGCTCGGTCCATCCCGACGCGCCTTCCGGCGGTTTCTACTTCGCACCGGCGCTGTTCGGCCATGTGCCTGCCGATGCGCAAATCGCACAGGAGGAAGTGTTTGGTCCTGTGCTCTCGCTCTTCTCCTGCAAGGATGAGGAGGAAGCCGTTCGCCTCGCTAACTCGACCGACTACGGCCTGGTCGCTGGTATCTGGACGAAAGACGGCGCGCGCCAGCATCGCGTGGCGAAGCGCGTTCGCGCCGGTCAGGTCTTCGTCAACGGCTATGGCGCCGGCGGCGGCATCGAGCTTCCCTTCGGCGGCTTCAAGCGCTCCGGCCATGGCCGCGAGAAGGGGTTCGAGGCGCTCTATGATATGAGCGCCACTAAGACTATCGTGTTCAATCACGGGTAAGTCGGGAGGCAGTTCATGCTTCGAATCGAATTCGAACGGGAAGAAGATGGCCGCTGGATCGCCGAGATCGAGGCGCTGCCGGGCGTGATGGCCTATGGAGCGACGCGTGCGGAAGCCCGCGGCAAGGTCGAGGCGCTCGCCTTGCGCACGCTTGCCGATCGAATAGAACATGGCGAGGAGGTTCCGGAGGTCGGCGATTTGTTCGTCGTCGCTGCGTGAGCCAGTGGCGCGCCAGCCAGGCACGCAAGGTTCTTTCTGCATTGGAGAATATCGGTTGGACCGTGAAGCGGCAGAACGGGTCGCATCGCGTGCTGGGGAGGACGGGATGGCCAAACTACGTCTTTGCCTTCCATGATCTTGAGGAGATCGGACCCAAGATGCTCGCCCGCATCGGCAAGAGCACGGGTCTGACACCGGACGATCTGTAGTCATCAGAGGAGAGATGGATTTGCGTCTGAAAGGCAAGGTTGCTGTCGTCACCGGCGCTGCGTCGGGGTTCGGCGAGGGCATGGCGAGACGCTTCGCCGATGAAGGAGCGAAGGTGGTGGTGGCAGACCTCAACGCGAAGGGCGCCGAGCGCGTCGCCGGCGAGATCGGCGACGCGGCGATCGCGGTGACCACCGACGTCTCGATCCGCTCCGAAGTCGACGAGATGGTCTATGCGGCCAAGAACGCTTTCGGCCGCCTCGACATCATGGTCAACAATGCCGGCTACACGCACCGGAACGGCGACATGCTGAAGGTAGACGAAGCAACCTTCGACCTGATCACCGCCGTCAACATGAAGGCGATCTACCATGCCGCTCTGGCGGTGATCCCGACCATGGAGCGGCAGGGCGGCGGATCGATCCTGACCACCGCCTCGACGGCGGGCCTGCGCCCGCGTCCGGGTCTCACCTGGTACAATGCTTCGAAGGGCTGGGCGATCACCGCGACCAAGTCGATGGCTGTCGAACTGGCACCGAAGAACATCCGCGTCAACTGCCTCTGCCCGGTGGCGGGCGAGACCGGCATGCTGGAGAAGTTCATGGGCGCGGATACGCCCGAGATACGCGAGAAATTTCGGGCGTCGATCCCGCTCGGCCGCCTGTCGCAGCCGATGGACATCGCCAATGCCGCGCTCTGGCTCGTCTCGGATGAAGCCGACTTCATCACCGGCGTCGCGCTGGAGGTGGATGGGGGCAGATGTATCTGATCCGGGCCTTCTCGGCGATGGCGCTTCTCCTTGCCGCAGCCTTGCAACTGGTATTCACGCCTTGCGCGGGCGCTGCGGATGTCACCGTCTTGGATGGCGATACTTTGATCTATGACGGACGTCAGGTAGAGATCTGGGGCATCATTGCCCCATCGAGAAGCGAAACCTGCACGACCATGCAGAATGAAAAATGGGCCTGCGGAGAGCAGGCCTTCGCCGAACTTTCCGCGGCCGCGTCCGATCCGACATTCGCCTGCGGGGACAAGGAACCCGGTTTCGTCATCTGTCGCGCTGGAGGGCTCGATGTCGGTCTTCTGCTGGTCAAGGAAGGGCTGGTGCGTGCCCGCCAGGACTACAAGGATGTCGAGGCGCGCGCCCGCGAAGCCGGAGTGGGCCTATGGAAGTGAATTCCTCCGCCGCCCATTAGTCCACTCCTACCGCGCCGATGATCTCGCCGAGCAGCGCGTGCAGGTCGTCGCGATGGCCGCTGCGGGCGGAGGGGTCGTCCGGCAGGGACGTCATTGCCACGGTCAGGTTGAGCGCGGGCACGATGTAGAGCATCTGGCCGCCGAAGCCCCACGCATAGATCACGTTCTGGCCGCCGATCTCGCGCATGAACCAGCCATAGCCGTAGCCGTCGCCGCTGTAGATGGAATGCGTGCGCACCTGCCAGGATTGCGCGATCCAGTCCTGCGGCACGACCTGCTCGCCCGCTTTGTTCCTGCCGCCCTTGCGGTAGAGTTCGCCGAAGGCGAGCAGTGAGCGCGTCGACATCGCCATCTGGTTGCCGCCCACATAGATGCCTTGCGGGTCGCGGTCCCAGGCGCCTATGGAAAAGCCTTCGACGGGGCCGAGCCAGTCGCGCGCGAGTTGACGCGTCGACTTCCCGCCGGCGCGGGTCAGGATCGCCGACAACAAATGAGTCGAGCCGGTGGAATAGAGCATGGGCCCGCCGGGCTCGCCGTCGAAAGGCTCGGCGAGTGCCGCCCGCACCCAGTTGCGACTCGACACCCAGCGCCCGTAGTTCGGGCCGGAGGTGCGGCCGAGCCCCGCTTGCATGGAGAGCAGATTGCCGATGGTGATGTCCGCCATGCGCGGGTCGGGATTTTCGGGCAGGTCGCGCGCAAGAAGGGGCGCGATCTTCTGATCGACGCTTTCTAGCACACCGTTCTCGATGGCGATGCCCACCAGCGCCGAGATGATCGACTTCGATGCCGACTTGATGTTGGTCGAGGTATCGGGCGAGCCACCGTGATAGCCGCGCGCGGCGAGTTCCTTGCCATCGAGCGACACGATCACGCAGCGCAGCGGCCCGAGTTCTCTCGCCTTGTCGAGCGCGAAACCGAGCGCGGTCGCCGGCGTCTCCTGGCTGGCGGCGAGCCGCGTCGAGGCAAGAAGCAAGGGCAGCGAAAGCACGAATCGTCTGTTCATCGGCCGTAGATAGCGTCGTCGCTGGGGCGAAACAGCGGAGGAATTCGCCACTCACGTGGTTTTGACAAGCCTGCTTCTGCCGCTACGCGGAGCCGGCCCCGAATTCTGGAGGCTTCGGCAGTCACCCATGCCGATTGCTGCGCTGCCCGTTTCGCCCTAATTTGATCTGTCGATTGAAGGGAGAATTGCCTTACGTTCAAGCACAGGAGGGGAAAATGACGTCGCATGACAGCATAGATCATCCTTCCACCTGGGACCCGGCCCTGGATGCCGTCCTGGCAGCGCCGGCCAATCACAAAGTTCTTTTCGAAAATCACAGTCTGCGCGTGCTGGAGGTAATACTTGAGCCCGACGAGGAGGAACCGGTCCACCATCATCGCTGGCCCTCCGTCTTTGTCTTCGATCAGGTGCAAGGCCCCATCCACGACATGGCGCCCGACGGAACGATGCTGCCGCCCAACCGCGACGTGATACAGGCCATCCAGAAATGGGACGGCAAAGGCTGTCTCGTCGTCCACATGGCTCCGCAGCCGGCTGGCCGGGTGCTGAATTCTTCCGGCAAGACGATCCATGGCGTCAGGATCGAAATGAAGAACTACTAGCGTTGCGGTCTAAAACCTGTCCCTTAGCGCATACCAGTTGAGCGCCAGGAAAAGCAGCGGCGCGCGGAAGGTTCGGCCGCCGGGGAAAGGCGGTATTTTCAGATCCTCGAACAGCTTCAGCCGGTCGCGGTTGCCGGCGACGGTCTCGGCGTAGAGCTTGCCCATGAAGTTGGACAGCATCACGCCGTGGCCGGAGTAGCCGCCGGCCGAGATGACGTTGGGCATGACCTCGCGCACGAAGGGTTTTCGGGGCAGCGTGATGCCGACATAGCCGCCCCAGGCGTGGGTGATCTTCACGTCCTTCAGCTCGGGATAGATCTCGACGATCTGCCGGCGGATATGGATGTGGATATCTTGTGGATCGCCGGGCGCGTAGATCTCGCGGCCGCCGAACAGGAGTTCGCCGGTTTTGGTGCGGCGGAAGTAGCGCACCACGAAGCGCGAGTCGGACACCGACTCGCCTCCGGGCAGGACCGGGCTGTCGTCGCCTAGCGGCACGGTGGCGCCGATGAAGGAGCCGATCGGCATGATGTGCGACGCGGTCTCAGGCTCGAGGTCGCCGCCATAGGAGTTCACCGCGATCAGGCATTTTTTCGCGGTGATCGTTCCCGTGGCGGTCTTCACGATCACCTTGCCGCCATTGGTGGTGATGCCGGTCGACTTGGTGTTCTCGAAAATCCTGGCGCCGGCTTCGGCGGCCACGCGCGCCGTGCCGATGACCAGTTTCAGCGGATGGATGTGGCCGGTGCCGGTGTCGCGCACGCCGCCGTAATAATGGTCGGAGCCCATGCGCTCATGCGTCTCGGCTGCGTCCATGTAAGCGATGTGGGGGTAGTTGAAGCGTGTGTTCATCGCCTCGGCATGTTCGACATATTCGGGCAGCGCACGCTCCTTGTGGCAGACATTGAGATGACCGGGGCGGAAGTCGATCTCGATCTTGTTGGCGGCGGCGAAGTCGAGCAGATGCGCCTTGGCTTCCTCGGCTACGTCGAACAGTGCCTTGGCGCGCGAGAAACCGAGTTCCTTCTCGATCTCCTCCGCGCCGGCGCGCTGGCCGGTGCCGAGCTGGCCGCCGTTACGGCCTGAAGCCCCGTCGCCGATCCGGTTGCCCTCGATCAGCGCGACGCTGGTGCCGGCTTTTGCGAGATGCGCCGCGGCCGACAGTCCGGTGAAGCCTCCGCCGACGATGACGACATCAACGCTCAAGTCTCCGTCCAGCGCCGGATAATCGGGTCGCGGCCCCGCAGTGTCCTCGTACCAGGAATAGCCAGGAGAAATAGGCGATTGATATTTCATGATCACACGTTGAGCAGGAGATATTCGCGTTCCCACGGCGAGATCACTTCCATGAAGGTCTCGAACTCGGCCCGCTTGATGGCGGCGTAGGTGGATACGAAGGATTCGCCCAGCACGGAGCGGAGGTCGAGGTCCCCCTCGAAGAGGTCGACCGCCTCGAGCAGGCCGCGCGGCAGGTCGATCTCGTCCTCGTTGGCGGTGCTGGTGATTGCCGCATCCGGCTTCAGCTTCCTGTTGAGGCCAACCAGCCCGCATGCGAGCGAGGCGGCGAGCGCAAGGTAGGGGTTGGCGTCGGAGGAGGGGATGCGGTTTTCGACGCGTCGCCCAGCCGGGTCCGAGCGCGGCACTCGGAACGCCGTGGTGCGGTTGTCGTAACCCCATTTGTTGTTGACCGGGGCCGACGCCGCCTGGGTGAGTCGCCGATAGGAGTTCACATAGGGCGCGAACATGACGAGCGCGTTTGGCACATGCTTCTGCATGCCGCCGATGAAGTGGAAGAAGGCGTCGGATTCGCTGCCGTCTTCCTTAGAGAACAGGTTGCGCCCGGTCTTGGTGTCGATCACCGACTGGTGGATGTGCATGGCCGAGCCCGGCTGTCCCTGCATGGGCTTGGCCATGAAGGGTGCATAGGTCTCGTGCTTCAGCGCCGCCTCGCGGATGGTGCGCTTGAAGAGGAACACCTGGTCGGCGAGTTCGACCGGATTGCCATGGCGCAGGTTGATCTCAAGCTGCCCCGCACCCTCCTCGTGGATCAGCGTGTCGATCTCGAGGCCCTGGCTCTCCGAGAAGTGATAGATGTCGTCGATGAGCTCGTCGAACTCGTTGACGCCCGCGATCGAGTATCCTTGACCGCCACCAATGGCACGACCCGAGCGGCCAACCGGCGGTTCGAGCGGATAATCCGGATCCGGGTTCTTGCGGACGAGATAAAACTCGATTTCCGGCGCAACGACCGGCTTCAGCCCCATGTCGCTGTAAGCC
>JAEYXI010000536.1 GCA_023428515.1 Pseudomonadota bacterium
ATCCTGATGGGGCTGATGCAGCATGGCGGGCTGGCCGAGGATGTGCTGGACCACCGGCTGAACAGCCGCACGGTGTAAATCAACCCGGTCAGCCGCTGGCTGTACTGGAACATGAACTACCACGTCGAGCACCACATGTTCCCGATGGTGCCCTACCACGCGCTGCCGAAGCTGCACGAGCTTATCAAGCACGACCTGCCGGCGCCGAACACTTCCATGTGGGATGGCTACCGCGAGATGGTCCCGGCCTTCGTGCGCCAGCTGCGCAACGAGGATTATTTCCTCAAGCGCGAGTTGCCGCCGACGGCCAAACCCTATCGCGACGAGTTCCACGACCTCACCATCCAGGCCGCCGAGTAGACGGCCCGCGAAGACCCACCGACGAAACAGGCAGGCGAGAAATCATGGCGGAATGGATCGAGGCGTGCGGCGCTGACGAGATCGACGAGGAAGACGTGATGCGCTTCGACCACGCGGGCCGCACCTTCGCGATCTACCGCTCGCCCGACGACGAATATTTCGCGACCGACGGGCTCTGCACGCATGAGCAGGTGCATCTCGCCGACGGGCTCGTCATGGACGAGATCATCGAGTGCCCCAAGCACAATGGCCGCTTCAACTACAAGACCGGCGAAGCCAAGGGCGCTCCGGTCTGCGTCAACCTGAAGACCTATCCGACCCGCGTCGAGGGCGGAAAGGTCATGATCCAGGTCGGCTGACGCTGCTTCGCTTTGCAGCGGTATCATCTTTTTCAGGGGAGGGAATCATGCGTTCAAACCGGCCGACGGTCGCCGACCTTCGCGCGATGAAGGGCAAGCGGCAGCTTTCCAAGATCCGCGTCTTCACCATGGAGGAGGTCGAAGCGGCGGCGCGGGCCGGCGTCGAGATCCTTTCGGTTACGCCGGAGCTTATCCTCAACCCGGAATTCCGCGACGCAGCCCCCGACGTCTTCGCCATTCCGGGCAGCGTGAATTCCTTCTTCGCGCTGAAGGACGACGTCATGCGCGACGCCTTCCGCTTCGTTCGCGCCGGCGCCGACGCCGTCTATTGTGCGGCGAGCCTCGACACGATCCGCGCGCTCGCCGACGAGCATGTCCCGGTCTGCGGTCACTCCGGACTGATCCCGCACCACTCGACCTGGACCGGCGGTTTCCGCGCGGTTGGCAAGACGGCCGATACGGCGATGTTCGTCTGGAAGCAGGTCAAGGCGCTGGAAGAGGCAGGCGCCTTCGCCGCCGAGATCGAGGTGGTGCCGGTCGAAGTTGCGAGCGCGATCTCGGCGCGCACCTCGCTCTTCCTGATCTCGATGGGCGCTGGCGGCGGCTGCGACGCGCAGTACCTCTTCTCGGAGGATATTCTCGGCTACAATCGCGGGCATTATCCGCGCCATTCGAAGGTCTACCGCAACTTCGCCGCCGAATACGACCGGCTGCAGCAGGAGCGCATCGCCGCCTTCAGCGAATATGTCGCCGATGTGCGTTCGGGCGCCTATCCGGAGCCGAAGCATGTGGTGGGCATCGAGCCGGGCGAGCTGAAGCAGTTTATGGACGAGCTGCAGCAGGCCTGATTCTCGCGACAATTTCACCGCGCGCGCCATTGCCGTGAGGGCTTGGCTGCGGTTCAAAGACATCTGATTGCGAATTGCCAGGGAGGACTGCCGGAATGGCGAAATGGAAGGTGGCGGGCATCAATTTCGATCACTTCCACATGGGCGACCTGCTCAGGGAAGCGTTCAACCATCCGGATGCCGAGATCGTCAGCATCTGCGACGCCGACCCGAAGCGGATGCAGGGCGCGATCGATAATTTCGGCATCCCCGCAGACCGGGTCTACACCGACCCGGAAAAGTGCCTCGCCGAGACGAAGCCCGATCTCGTCATCCTCTGTCCGGCGACGGCCGAGCATGCCGTGTGGGTCGAGCGCGTCGCGCCGGCGGGCGTCAACATCCTGATGGAAAAGCCGTTCGCCGCTTCGATCGCCGACGCCGACCGCATGATCGCTGCGGTCCAAAAAACCGGCAAGCTGCTCGCCATCAACTGGCCGCTCGCCTGGTACCGCTCTCACAACACGACCAAGCGGCTGATCGACGAGGGCGTCATCGGCGATGTGATCGAGGTGCATTTCTACGATGGCAACCGCGGTCCGCTCTATCATCTCGCCGACAAGGTCGAAGTCAGCGACGAGGAAGTGCAGGCCGGCAAGCCGAACTCCTGGTTCTACAAGAAGTCCGCCGGCGGCGGCAGCCTGCTCGACTATGTCGGCTACGGCGTGACGCTCGGAAGCTGGTTCATGAACGGCGAGAAGCCGGTCGAGGTCACCTGCATCATGGACGAGCCGGAGGGGCTGGAGGTCGACGAGCATTCCGTCACCGTGTGCCGCTACAAACGCGGTCTCTCCAAGTTCGAGCCGCGCTGGGGCACCTTCACTGACCCGTGGACGCTGCAGCCGCAGCCGAAATGCGGCTTCGTCATCGTCGGCACCGACGGCACAATCGCCAGCTACGACTATGACGACCATGTCACCGTGCAGACCCGGGCGAAGCGCGAGCAACATGTCGTCCAGGCGGACGCGCTTGCGGCGCCTTACCGCGCGCCGGTCGAATACATGCTGCATCTGATCGCCACGGGCGAAAAGATCGCCGGCCCGCTCGATCCGAAACTGTCGCGCATCGGCCAGCAGATCACCGACAGCGCCGTGCTTTCGGCGCGCGAGAAGCGCACGGTGGAGCTGCTGCCATGAGCCAGGACGATCTTCCCTCCGAAAGCGACTACGCACTGGTTGGCAAGACGCTGCCGGAAATCGCGGCGCCGGAACTGCCCTACAAGCCGCCGATGCCGAAGAGCTACCGGCCGAAGATCGCGCTGGTCGGGGCGGGGGGCATTTCCTTCGCCCATCTCGACGCCTACCGGCGCGCCGGGCTCGACGTCGCGGCAATCATGTCGCGCACGCTGGCGCGCGCCGAGACGCGGCGCAAGGAGTTTTATCCCGACGCGATCGCAACCGACGATTTCCAGAGCCTGTTGAAGCGCGACGACATCGAGGTGTTCGACATCACGCCGCATCCGGTCGAGCGCGTGCCGCTGGTCGAGGCCGCGCTGAAAGCGGGCAAGCACGTGCTGTCGCAAAAGCCCTTCGTCGTCGATCTCGATACGGGCGAACGGCTGGTGGAGCTCGCCGACAAGCATGGCGTGAAACTGGCGGTCAACCAGAACGGCCGCTGGGCGCCGCATTTCGCCTATATCCGCGAAGCGGTGCGGGCAGGGCTGATCGGCGACGTGATCTCTTCGCATACCGCCGTCCACTGGGACCACAGCTGGATCGTCGGCACGCCCTTCGAGAAGATCGACGATTTGATCTTCTTCGACTTCGCCGTGCACTGGTTCGATTTCCTGTCGAGCCTGATCGGCGCGAAGGGGACGAGCGTTTATGCGACGCGCAACCGCGCCGCCGGACAGCAGGCAAAACCGCCATTGCTGGCGCAGGCTCTCGTCGCCTTCGACGGCGGACAGGCCTCGCTAGTCTTCGATGCGGCGATCAAGCATGGGCCGCTCGACACCACCTTCGTCGGCGGCACGAAGGGCAGCCTCGCCAGCACCGGGCCGAATCTCGGCGAGCAGTCGGTGACGCTGACGACAGGCGAGGGCGTGGCGCGGCCGAAGCTCGAAGGCGCATGGTTCAACGACGGTTTTGCCGGCACGATGGGTGAATTGCTCGTTGCGATCGAGGAGAATCGCGAGCCGCTCAACGGCGCCCGCGGCAATCTCGACAGCCTGGCGCTGGTGTTTGCCGCGATCCAGTCGGCGCATACGGGCCAGGCGGTGAAGCCGGGCACGGTGAGGAAGGTGCCGGGCTTGTAACCGCAGCAGGGTGGCTCCAAAGTCATTTTGGAACAAAATTTTCATTTGTTGACTATTGGAAATTTGCTGCGATAGTCGAGCCTGTGGGAGGTTTGGGAGGAATTGAGCATGGCGCCGGAAGGTACGACCTGCTCATGCGCAACTCCCTGAATTGAGGGCCTGGAATGGTTTACGCTACCGGTGACAAGATCGGTCCGCGCCGCCTGCGCATAGGCATGGTGGGCGGCGGCCGCAACGCCTTCATCGGCGCCGTCCACCGGATGGCATTGCGCCTCGACGATCGGGCAGAACTGGTGGCGGGAGCGCTATCCTCCGACCCGGAGAACGCGAGGCTTTCCGGCGCCGATATCGGCATCGCCGAGGACCGCGCCTATTCCGACTACCGCAGGATGGCGGAGGCTGAAGCCAAGCGTCAGGACGGCATCGAGGCCGTCGTCATCGTGACGCCGAACCATCTGCACGCGCCTGTTGCCCGCGCCTTCCTCGAAGCCGGCATCGACGTCATCTGCGACAAGCCGCTGTCGGCGAACCTCAAGGAGGCCGAGGAACTGGCGTCGATTGCGAAAAAATCCGGCCTCGTCTTCGCGGTCACGCTGAACAATACCGGCTACGCCATGGTGCGGCACGCACGCGAACTGGTCGCGTCAGGCGCGCTCGGCAAGATCCGCATCGTGCGCGCCGAATATATCCAGGACTGGCTGACCCTGCCGATCGACGCCGACGGCCAGAAGCAGGCCGAGTGGCGCACGGACCCGGCGCGGGCAGGGCGCTCCGCCTGCCTGGCGGACATCGGCGTGCATGCCTTCAGCCTGGCGCATTTCGTGTCCGGCATCGCGCCGAGCGAGGTGGCGGCCGACCTCACCACCTTCGTGCCCGGCCGCCGGCTCGACGACAATGCGCATGTCCTGATGCGCTATGCGTCGGGCGCACGCGGCGTGCTGGTCGCCAGCCAGGTTTCGCCGGGCAACTACAACCGGCTTTCGGTCAAGGTCTATGGCGACAAGGCCGGGCTCGAATGGCACGGCCACGAGCCGGAATACCTGCGCTTCTGCGAATTCGGCAAACCTCACGTAATTTTGACCCGCGGCGGGGCGGAAGTGGGCGGCGAAGCGGCGCGCGTGTCGCGCATGCCGGCCGAGCATCCGGAGGGTTATGTCGAGGGTTTCGGCAACCTCTATCGCGATGCAATCGCCCTGATTTCGGCCCGGCGAAGCGGGGAAGCAGCGGAAACCGAACTTGCGGCGCTCGTGCCTTCCGTAGCGGACGGTTTGCTGGGCATGCGTTTCATCGAGGCGTCTGTCGACAGCCATGAAGCAGGAGGCGTCTGGACACCGATCGCGGGGCAACTGTAGAAGAGCTTCACAAAGACCGGGGGTGCGCCTGACGGCTCGTATCGAGGACCAGGCGCAAAAAGCATCGTTACAGGGAGAAGATCATGAAGGTTCTGAAGACAATCGGGCTTGCCGCGCTCGGCGGGACATGCTCGCCGGCGCGGCTGCCGCGCAGGAATACACGATTGGCGTGTCCAACACCGTGCAGGGCAACGGCTGGCGTGAAGAGATGATCTGCGCGATGAAGGCCGAGGCGCTCGCCTCCGGCAAGGTCAAGGCGCTGAACATCGCCCACCGCAACACCGACGCCGCCGGCCAGCTCGAAGACCTGCGCAACCTGATCAGCGCCAAGGTCGACGCCATCGTCGTCAACCCGGCCGATCCGGCCGGCATCCAGGCGGCGCTCGCCGAAGCCACTGCCGCCGGCATCACCGTCGTCGCGGTCGACCAGGCGGTCACCGAGCCGTCCGCCTACATCATCTCCAACAACCAGGAAGAATATGGCTACCTGGGCGCCAAGTGGCTGTTCGAGACGATCGGCGGCAAGGGCAACATCGTCTACATGCGCGGTGCCGCCGGCGCTTCCGCAGACAGCGATCGCGACAAGGGCTTCAAGCGCGCTCTGGCCGAGTTCCCCGACGTCAAGGTCGCTCAGGAGACCTTCACCGGCTGGCAGCAGGACCAGGGCAAGCAGCAGATCCTCGACTACATCGCCACGGGCGTTCCGTTCGACGGCATCTGGACGAGCGGCATCGACAACGTGATCGTCGACGCGCTGGTCGAGAGCCAGGCGACGCTGGTGCCGGTTGTCGGCGCCGACAATGCAGGCTTCGTCGGCCAGCTGAACTCGGTCGAGGGCCTGAAGGGCGCTGCGGTGACGAACCCCGGCTCGATCGGCGGTGCGGGCGTCGCGCTGGCGATCCAGATCCTCGAAGGCAAGAAGCCGGCCGAGCAGACCGTGCTCGTGCAGCCGGAAATCTGGGAAAACGTCACCGACGCTGGCAAGGAGAAGCTGAAGGGTGCGGCCGATCCGTCGCTGTCGCCCGAATGGCCGGTGTCGATCTCCATCCCGGATTGGACGACCTACACCAAGGAGCAGATCGTGGCCTGCAAAGGCCCCGGCGAATAAGCGTCCGATCTGAAAGAGACCAGCGGGGACGACGGGCCATGCCTGTCGTCCCCGTAGCATAACTGAGATTTTAATCGATTTGACCAAAGAACCGCTTCTCGAAGCCACCGGCGTCGCGAAAAACTACGGCGCCGTCGCCCCGTTGAAGAACGCGTCGCTGACTGTCCTGCCGGGCGAGGTGCATGCGTTGATGGGCGCAAACGGCGCCGGCAAGTCGACGCTGGTCAAGATCCTCACCGGCGCCATCTCCGCCAATGCCGGACGCGTGCTCGTGCGCGGCCAGGAGCGCGACATACGCTCGCCGGCCAAGGCCCGGCTGGCCGGACTGGTGCCTGTCTATCAGGAACCGTCGCTGATCCCCGATCTCGACGTCCTTTCCAATCTCCGCCTCACGCAGACGCCCGTCGAGCCGTTCCGCGAATGGGTCAAGGAGCTCGGCGTGCCGGATCTCGACTTGCGCGAGACCGCACGCGATGTTCCTCTTGCCATCCAGCGCGTGCTTGACCTCGCGCGCGCTCTTGCCGTCGAACCCGACGTGATGCTGCTCGACGAGATGACGGCGGCGCTGCCCGCCAACCTTGCCGAGCGTGTGCTCGACGTCGTCAAGCGGCAGAGCCAGACCGGCAGGTCTGTGATCTTCATCTCCCACCGCTTCGTCGAGATTTCGGCGCTTTGCGACCGTGCGACGGTGCTTCGCGACGGCGAGACGGTCGGCGTGGTCGACATCGAAGCCGGCGCCGAGGAGAAGATCGTCGAACTGATGCTCGGCGCCAAGGTCGAGAAGCAGCGCGTCGCCCAGAAGAAGGCCACCGAGGAAGCCGCCGGACCTGCGACCGGCAGCACGCGCATCGCGGTGCGCAACCTCAAGGTCGGCGCCAAGCTGCAGGACGTGTCCTTCGATTTGAAGGATGGGGAGGTCGCCGGCGTGGTGGCGCTGGAGGGGCAGGGGCAGGACGAGCTCTTCGCCGCGCTCGCCGGCTCGATCCGGCCTGATGGCGGCACGATCGAGGTCGACGGCAAGGCGGTGAAGTTCTCCCACCCGGTGGACGCCGTCGAAGCCGGCATCGCCTACGTTCCCGGCGACCGCACCGAAGCGCTCGCTATGCAGCAGTCGGTGCGCGAAAACATCGCGCTGCCTTTCTCCGCAGCCTTCCGCAACTGGGGGCCACTGCGCGTCGGCAGGGAGCGCGCCACCGTGCAGAATGCAATCGACCGGCTGCAGATCGACACGCGCGCGCAGCGCGAGGTGCAGCGTCTCTCGGGCGGCAACCAGCAGAAGGTGACGATCGCACGCTGGATCGCCGCCGACGCGCGCACGCTGCTCTGCTTCGACCCGACGCGCGGCATCGATGTCGGCACCAAGCAGGAGATCTACAAGCTGCTCAGGCAACTCGCAGAGCAAGGCAAGTCCGTGCTCTTCTACACATCGGAGCTCGAGGAGATTCAGCTCGCCTGCGACAGGGCGATCGTCATCTTCGGCGGCCGCGTCGTCGATATCCTTCCGGTCGAGATCGCCGACGAGCCGGCGTTGACGCGTGCCGCCTACGGCTTGCCGCGCGACGCCAAGGCCGATGTCGGCATCCTCGCCGAGGTTTCCTCCGACCCGGTGGCCCAGCCGTGATGCGCTTCCTTCGCCAGCAAGGATGGGTTGCCGGGCTCTTCGCCCTGCTCGTCGTCCTCTTCATCATCACCAAGGTCATCCAGCCAAGCTATGGGGCGGGCGATTTTGGCTCGCTCGTCCGTGCGGTGCTGCCCTTCGCCTTCGCCGTCGCTGCGCAGACCGTTGTCGTGATTGCGGGCGGCATCGACCTGTCGGTCGCCGCGATGATGGCGCTCACCAGCGTCATCGCCGCTTCCATGATGGCCGGGGCCAGCGAGCAATATGCGCTCTTCGTCGTGCCTTTCGTGCTGGTCGTCGGCTTTGCGCTCGGCGCGTTGAACGGCATCCTCATCGTCGTGACGCGCGTGCCCGACATCGTGGTGACGCTCGCCACGCTGTTCATGCTGCAAGGCGCGGCTCTCCTGGTGCTGCCGGCGCCGGGCGGCGGTTCCGCCGAATGGCTGCGCAACCTCATCGTCGGCACGGTGCCGCTTCCGGTCCTGCCCGATGCCGCGACCGCCTGGTTCCCCAAGGCGCTGCTGCTGCTGATCGTTTTGCTTTGCGTCGTCTGGATACCGCTGAAACGCTCGCGGCTCGGCCTGTCCATCTACGCCATCGGCTCCAACCAGCTCGCGGCCTTCCGCTCGGGCGTGCCGGTCGCGCGCACCAAGATCCTCGCCTATGCGATCGGCGGCCTGTTCGGCGCGATGGGAGGCCTGTCGCTCACGATGAGCACCGGCATCGGCGCGCCGATCCCGGGGCCCTATCTGATGGCCAGCGTGGCGGCGGTCGTGCTCGGCGGCGTCGTGCTCGGCGGCGGCAAGGGCGGGCTGCTCGGGCCGATCATCGCCGTGTTCATCCTGCGCCTGGCCCGCACCATGCTGACGCTGCTCGCCATCGATCCCAACGTCACGGCAATCGTCGAAGGCTCGATCCTGGTTGCGGTCGTCATGTTCGGCGCCTTCATCGCCATGCGGAGCCGCTCGTCATGACGGTCACCACCACAACCACCCAGGCCGCCCCGCTTGGCAGGCGCATCAAGCGCTTCATGAGCGACTATCCGATCGTGCCGTTGCTCATCCTTCTGGCTTTGCTGGTGCTTGTGCTCCAGATGCTGAGCCCGGGCATCGTCAACCAGCGCTGGATCGGAAACACGATCAAGTTCGCCATCCCGCTGGCGCTGCTCGCGGGCTGCCAGACAATGACGATGCTGACCGGCGGCATCGATCTGTCCGTCGGCACCGCCGCGACCATGGCGGCGTTCATCGTCGCCACCCAGGGGGTCGACAACCCGGCGCCGGTCGCGATGGCCATCGCGCTGATCCCGGCTTTGGTTATCGGATTTGCAAACGGCATCGGTATCGGCGTCTTCCGGGTCCACCCGCTGATTATGACGCTTGGCACGAGCCTGATCGGCGTCGGCTGCCTGCAGGTTTACCAGCGCACCGTGATCGCCTCGGGCGCCAAGGTGCCGGACTTCCTGATCTGGCTCGGAACCGGACTGACATGGGGTATCCCGAACGCGCTGCTGCTTTTCATCCCGGTCGCGGCGCTGCTTCTCTT
>JAEYXI010000540.1 GCA_023428515.1 Pseudomonadota bacterium
CCTTCATGGGCGTCGAGGCGACGAGCACGCTCTCCACCTGGCAGCACCTCGCCATATGGGCGCCGCTCACCGTCGTCATGGCGGTCGGCCTCCTGCGCCCGGTCAAAGGCGGTATCGTCGGGCTGCAATGGGCGCTCTACATGCACGGCTTCGGCGGCGAGGAAGAAGCGCTGGAGACGCATCCGGAAGTCTAGGTCGTTACGCCGGAGCGTTCAGTTCTCATTCGATCGTCCGCCCTGCGTTCCACGGCGCCCAAGATCGCGGCACGCCACCAGAAACCTCGAGGTGAATTCCATCCGGACCTTTAATGAACTAGGGTAACTTCATGGATGGAATGAGCAAATCCGAGGTGGACAAAGCCGACGCGCGCGACAGGGCGCTTGGTCCCGGTCCGCTGCGTCCGCGCGACGCAGCGACCTTGATCCTCCTCGACCGCAAGGGAAGCGACTTCCACGTCCTGATGGGTCGCCGCCACATGCGGCACGCCTTCATGCCCGGGAAATTCGTCTTTCCCGGCGGCCGCACCGATCCTTCCGACAGCCGGATCGTGGTCGCCTCCGGCCTGCATCCGCATGAGGAGGCCAAGCTCACCGCCGGCGTCGGCCGCACCAGCCATGCGCGCGCCCGCGCCATCGCCCTTTCCGCGATCCGCGAGACCTACGAGGAGGCTGGCCTCCTGATCGGCGAGAAGGCGCCCTTCGCCGCCGGGAAACCCGAGTGGCAGGCCTTCTCCGATCACGGCGTACGTCCAGCGCTCACCGGCCTGCGCATGATCGCCCGCGCCATCACGCCGCCCGGCCGCGTGCGCCGCTTCGACACGCGCTTCCTCAGCGCCTGGAAGAACGACGTGGCCGTCGAACTGTCTGACGGCGGCCCGACCAACGAGCTTGAAGAACTGGTCTGGCTGCCGATTGCCGAGGCGAAAGGCGCCGACATACCTGACATCACCAGGAAGGTGCTCGGCGACCTGGAAAAGCGGTTGGCCGGCGACCCGGACCTCGCACCGGGAGGTCCGACGCCCTTCTACCGCATGATCCGGAACCGCTTCGTCCGCGAGCTGCTGTAGCCTCGCCTCAAACTCACTGAGCCTCGGGCGTAAGCTCCCTCACCTCATAGCGCGACAGGTTGAGCTGCGTCTTGGACCGGCCGGTCTGCGCGGCGGCAAGTTCGAAGCCGACCAGCGAGCCGCCCTCCGGCGCCATCGCCTCGAACTCGACCACCGGGCGGTCGTCGACCTTGAAGGTCACCGTATTGCCCTTCATGACGGCGGAGATCTCGAACTTGTCGCCCGTCTTGAACTTCTTGCCGCCCGGCAGCGCCGTCCAGTTGACCGGCGTCAGCCACTTGTTGTTCTGCAGCCGCTGCACGCTGTAGATGCCGACCAGCGGCGCGATCTCGAAGGCGTAGTAGTTCTCGAGGTCGACACCCCAGACGATCAGCCCGACATAGGGCTGCGTCTCGCAGCGGTCGGCGTCCGTGCAGCTGTAGCTGACCGAGTATGTGGCGCAGGCCACCGCATTGTCGAAGAAGCCCCACTGGCTGATCGCCCGCTTGACGGTGCCGGGCGGATAGTCGGTCGACAGACCCTCGCCGTCGACTCGCTCGAGCTTTGGATCGATCGCCACGCCCCAGGCGCGGTTGAGCTTGCTGAAATTGTCCTCCATCAGCACCTTGCCGCCCTCGCAGGCGAAAGCCGCCGCCGGCGCCAGCAGGATGCCCGCCGCCACCGTCGCTGCACTCAGAAAAACTCTGAACATACCCCGTCCTCTCAGAAGCTCGTCCACCGCCCCGCCGCGGCGCATCCCCGGCACAATAGCATGTCAGGCGGACACGCATAGTCTCGGAGCGCGCTAATAGAGCGGTTGCCCAGGCAGGCTCCGCTCTGCCCAAGCAGGCTGTCATCCGAGCGCTTCGATACCCTTCACCACCACAGCGCTTGCCTGCCCTAGACCTTCGCATCGCCCGACAGATTCCTGCGTAGAATTGGCCGCGGCACCGGCCTGCCTCACTCTCCTCGCACCGGCCTCCCCCGGACTTTGGCACCGTCAGACTGAAAAGGAGATGAGGATGAAAAACGTACCCAGCAAAGGGTTGGAATGGACCAACCTTGTTCTTGGCGCCGGCCTGGCCTGCGCTGCCGTGCCGTTCGCAGGGCTTCCCCTTGCGGCCTGGAACGCAGGCATCGTTGGCCTGCTGATCGTGTTCTTCGCGGCCATGGCGCTCTATCGCTACGGCGCCTGGGCGGAATGGTCCAATCTCGTCTTGGGATGCTGGGCCGTCATCGCCCCGTTCGTGCTCGGCTTCGGATGGGTAGCGGTGCCGATGTGGACGCATGTCGTGGTCGGCATCTGCGTGGCGGCGATCTCTGCCATCCAACTCCTGAACAGCAGCGGAGGCCATGCGTCCCTGGGCACTGGAAGCACCAGCTCCTGAAGCCGACCGCCAGCACCGAGGATGCATCCGTCGACCGGTTTCAGCGATCGTTCCTCGGATGCTCCGGCGGTCTGGAACACCAGCTTTCCGTCCGGATGGCCGACATCAAGACTGGAGCTTCGCAGCGATGTACAACGCGACGACAGACGTTCTATGTGCCTTGGCGAAGTCGGACGCCGTTCAAAAAGACCTCCACGGCCGAGGAGACCGCCTCCTGCGCCTCTTCCTCCGACGGCGCCGGGCGAAGTCCGAGCACGACCTGCAGGTGCAGATTGTCGCGGATCATGCCGACGAAGTGGTCGGCGGCCCTTTGGCAATCGTCCGTCCGGATCTCTCCCCGCTCCCTGGCGGCCGCAAGGACCTCCGCAAGGCGAATGGTCGTTCGGCCCGGCCCTTGTTCGTAGAACGCCCTCACCAGGTCAGGGAAGCGATTGGCCTCGGTGACCGCGATCCGGTAGATCCCGACCACGCCAGGCGACATGTAGACATCCATCAGGTGCCGGCCGAACGCCGTCAGCGTCGCCCTGAGGTCGCGCCCTCCTCCGATCTCGTCCACTTTGAGCGACGAAAGCGCCCGGTCCGCGTTTTCCGTGACGATGGCCGTGAACAGCCCCTCCTTGTTGCCGAACTCGCTGTAGATGTTGCGCTTCGATCCCCCGGCGCGCTCGATGATCGCGTCGATGCTCGTCGCCGCATAGCCCTGTTCGAAGAAGACCTCGGCGGCAGCTCGCAGCAGGGCTTCCCGGCGCTTCGGCCGTCGCGACCTCGCTTCATCCACAGTCTTTCGACCTCCTCTTACGCATGCATGGTCTTGACTGGTAACGATCGTTACCATAACTGTCAATGGTAACACACATTACCGGAGCGCTCCCGTGGCACGGCTCAATAGGAAGAAGATCATCGGTCTGCTGCTCTGCCTTGGCGCCGTGGTCATCGTCGCCGCAGCCTGGGCTCGTTCGAGCGGCGACACGGCGACCGACAACGCCTATGTCCGAGGCGACGTCACTTCCCTGGCGCCGAAGGTCGCCGGCTACGTCACGGCTGTGGAGGTCGAGGACAACCAGCCCGTCCAGGCCGGCGACGTCCTGTTCCGGATCGACGATCGAGACTACCGCGCCAAGCTCGCCCAGGCCGTGGCCAATGTCGAAGCGGCTGAGGCGCGCCTGAGCAATGTCGATGCCGAGACCCGGCTTCAGCATGCGCTGATCCGGCAGGCCGAGGCGCAGAAACTTTCGGCCGTCGCCGAGTTGAACCTCGCGGCACGGGCGTCCGACCGCCGCCGCGAGCTCATCCGCACCAGCGCGGTGAGCCAGGCGCAGGTCGACGAGAGCGACGCCGCACGGTCGCGGGCGGAGGCAGGCGTGTCGGCGGCCTCGGCAACCGTCGACGCCCAGCAGCAGAAGATCGCCGTGCTCGACACCCAGCGCGAAGCCGCTGTCGCCGCGGTGGCGCAGGCGCAGGCCGCACGCGATCTTGCCCAGATCGATCTCGACAGCACCGTTGTGCGCGCACCGGTCGCCGGCGTCGTAGGCAACCGGCAGGTCCGCATCGGCCGGCTTGTCGCGCCTGGTGTCTCGCTCCTCGATATCGTGCCGGTCGACGACCTCTGGATCGTGGCGAATTTCAAGGAAACCCAGCTCGAGCATATCCGGACCGGCCAGCGCGTTCGTATCACCGTGGATGGCTACCCGGACGAGTTGTTTGAAGGCGTGGTCGACAGCTTCGCGCCCGGCAGCGGTTCCGCCTTCAGCTTGCTGCCTTCAGACAATGCGACGGGGAATTTCGTTCGCGTGGTCCAGCGCGTCCCGGTGAAGATCCGGTTCGCAGGTTCTCCGCTGCCCGGCCGCCTCGTGCCGGGCCTTTCTGCGCGCGTCGAGGTCGATCCGCGGAGCGGCTCATGACCGCGATCGTCGCAGCGCCGAGCCGCGACAGGTCCGCGACAGGAACCCTCCTTGTTGCTGGCATCGTCCTCGCCGCGCTGACGGAGGCGATCGCCAGCACCGTCCTGTCGCTCGGGCGCGGCGACATCATCGGCGACATCTATGCGACGCCAGACGAATTCGCCTGGCTGGATGTCGGCTACACCGCGCTGAAGCTGATCGGCTTCCTGACCGCTCCGTGGCTGATGACCCGGTTCGAGGCGCGTAGCCTGGTGGTCGGCTCTACCCTCGTCATGGGCGCAGCCTGCGCGCTTGCCGCCGTCACGGCCAGGCTGGACCTGCTGGTCGCGCTCCGCGTCCTGCAGGGCCTTTCCGGCGGCGTCCTGCTCGTCGCGGGCCAGGCGATCATATTCCTCGCCTATCCGAGGCATCGCCAACCGATCCTTCAAGCGCTCTTCGCGATGGGGTCCGTCGTTGCGCCGGCAACGATCGCCCCGGCCTTCCAGGGATGGCTGCTCGACAACCAGTCCTGGACATGGATATTCTTCAGCGTCGTCCCTGTGGCATTGGCCGCTGCCGGGCTCATGCTCCTCTCGGACGGCCCCGAGCCCATCAGGAC
>JAEYXI010000578.1 GCA_023428515.1 Pseudomonadota bacterium
AGGTGGGGTTAAGTGCGGCCTGACCGCACGGCCGCCGCAGGCCTGCCCGGATCTCAGTTCTCTTCGACTGAAATGCCGGATTCGTCGATCCTCAGCTCGACGCCGGAGGGCTTGGATTCCTCGCGCCAGACATAGATGCCGAGCGCGATCACCACGACGACGAGAGCGCCGATGATCAGGTAAAGTGAATTCGTCGTTCTCATCGGCGCTCCGGTTGTTGCGAGAAATCAGGCTCGTTTGACGAGTCGGATGATCAGAAGAAGGATCACTGCGCCGATAACGGCATTGATGATGTCGGCGATGATGCCGCCGCCGATGATGAGGCCGATGCGCGGCAGCAGCCAGCCGGCGATCAAGGCGCCGACGATACCGACGACGATGTTGCCGAGCAGTCCGAATCCGAAGCCTTTGACGATCAGGCCGGCGAGCCAGCCGGCGATCGCACCGACGATGAGGAAGACGATAAGACTTTCAATGCCCATGACAATTCCCCTCCAGTTGGGAGCGCAACGTCGATGCGGCACGGTGCGCGAATCGGTCACGCATGCGAATCACAATACCCGGAAAACGCGAATCGGGCGAGCCAAAGGGTGTACCGGTCCCACAAGCCAGCCCAGAAGCCGGCTATTCGTCCTCCTCAGGGTCCGCAGGCTTCCATCCGTGGGGCTCGATGCGTTTCTGCGTGTCGCTGTCGACATAGGCCCACCAGCCGGCATCGCTTTCGTCCCATTCGCCGCCGGCTTGCTTCAGGCGTTCCAGCGAACGGTACTGCGCGATCGATTCGTTTTCCTGTCCGTCGCGGTCGGTCCACAGCACGGTGACCTTGCGCCCGTCCCGGGGCGCGGTTTCGATGGACTTCGGCTCGGCCATGGAATCCTCCTGCAAAATCCTAAAACTAGAACAGCCACTCGAAATGTCCCAGCGGCGATTTGGTTTCAGCCCTTCGCTCGGAACGATCAGCGCCGCAACGGGTTGTGACGGCAGATCGACCAGTCATCGACCAGCCCCGGGGAAGTCCCATGAAACGCCTTTTGCTCGTCCTGGCCGGCTACGCGCTCTACCGCTGGTGGACCGCGCCGTCGGCGAAACATGCGGATAATGGGCCGCCGATCGCGCTTCCTCCGCCGCGAAAGAGCACGCAGCGCCGCAAGCCGACTCCGTCCAAAGCGGCCTGACCACAATCAGCTGTGGGCGAAGATATCTTCCTCCGGCCAGCCCATAAGGTCGAGCTTCGCCCGCGTCGGCAGGAAGCGGAAGCAGGCTTCGGCCTCGCTCGTGCGATTCTCCCGCGCCAGCCGTGCCGACAGCGCTTCGCGCAGCCTGTGCAGATAGAGCACGTCGGAGGCCGCATATTCGAGTTGTTCCGGCGTCAGCGTCTCCGCCGCCCAGTCGGAGGACTGCTGCTGCTTGGACAGGTTGACAGCGAGAAGCTCGGCGCAAATGTCCTTGAGACCGTGCCGGTCGGTATAGGTGCGCGTCAGCCGCGAGGCGATCTTGGTGCAGAACACAGGCTCCGCCATGGCGCCGAGCGCGTGGTAGAGCACGGCTATATCGAAGCGTCCGTAATGGAAAATCTTGGTGATCGACCGATCCCTGAGCAGCTGGACGAGGTTCGGCGCTTCCTTCTGCTCCGGCGCGATCTGGATCACGTCGGCTGTTCCGTCGCCTGGCGATATCTGCACCACGCAGAGCCGGTCGCGATGCGGATTGAGCCCCAGCGTCTCGGTGTCGATCGCGACGGCCGGAACGGCATAGCGGGAGAGGTCGGGCAGGTCGTGCTTGTGGAAGCGGATATCGGTCATCTGGTTTCCCTGGAAGAACTACCGGGAGAGGGCGTCGAGGATCCGCGCCCATGAGCGCTGACCCCTGTGGAAGGAGTTGAGGTCGTATTTCTCGTTCGGCGAATGGATGCGGTCGTCCGAGAGCGCAAAGCCCACCAGCAGCGATTCCATGCCGAGATAGCTGCGGAAATCGCCGACGATCGGGATCGAGCCGCCGCTGCCGACCATCACCGCGGGCTTCGGCCACTCGTCGGACAGGGCGTCCTTTGCCTTGGCGAGGAATGGCGAGTCATAGGACAACTGGATCGCCGGCGAGCCGCCATGCGGATGGAACTCGGCGCTGCAATCCTCGGGCAGACGCTCACGCACGAACTGGCGGAACGCTTCGCGGATCTTGTCCGGGTCCTGTTTGTGCACCAGCCGGAACGACACTTTCGCCTGGGCTTCCGCCGCGATGACCGTCTTGAAACCCTTGCCGGTGTAGCCGCCGGAAATGCCGTTGAACTCGGCGGTCGGCCGCGCCCACACCATCTCCAGCACCGAGCGGCCCTTCTCGCCGGCCGGCACCGAGAGGCCGATTGGACCGAGGAAATTCTCGGCATTCGTGCCGAGCGACTCCCAGGACTTCAGCACCTGGCTCGGCGTTTCCTCGACGCCGTCATAGAAGCCGGGGATCGTCACCCGGCCGGTTTCGTCGTGGATGTCGGCCAATATCTTCGAAAGGATGCGGATCGGGTTGGCCGCAGGCCCGCCATACATACCTGAATGGAGATCCCGGTTGGCCGCCTTGATGACGATCTCTTCGCCGACCAGCCCGCGCAGCGAGGCGCAGATCGAAGGCGTTTCCGGATCGAACATGTCGGTGTCGCAGACCAGCGCGAAATCCGCGGTGAGCTCGTCGCGATTGGCCTCAAGGAAGGGTTTCAGCGAAGGCGAGCCGCTCTCCTCTTCGCCCTCGAACAGGATGCTGACGCGGCAGGGCAGTTGCCCGTGCTCGGCCTTCCACGCCCGGCAGGCCTCGACGAACAGCATCAATTGCCCCTTGTCGTCGGACGAGCCGCGGCCGGTGATCACCTTGCGGCCGGGCGAGATCTCCTTGATCTCAGGCAGGAAGGGTGCGGTTTCCCAAAGCTCGATCGGGTCGACCGGCTGCACGTCGTAATGGCCGTAGAAGAGCACGTGCGGGCTGTCGGGACGCGGGCCAGGATGATGCGCCACGACCATCGGATGGCCCGGCGTCTGCCGTATGCTGGCGTCGAAGCCGATCGTGGAGAGGTCGGCGACGAGCCATTCGGCGGCCTTCCGACACTCCGCGGCATAGGCAGGATCGGTGGAGATCGAATGGATCTGCAGCAGCGAGAACAGGCGCTCCAGGCTGTCGTCGAGATGCTTGTCGATACGGTCGAGGACGGGGAGGAGCGCGGACATGCTGACTTCCTGTGCAGGCTGGAGCTTGCCGTCCTACAACAAGCCCGCCGCGAAGGAAACCGCGCCCGGCAAGGCGATCAGGCCGCTGCCTTGACCGCCTGAGACTGGTCCGCCTGTGGAGTTGGTGGCGCAAGCACGGTGATCGCCTCCGGATGGACCACGAACCTTGCCGGTGTCGAGGTGACGATCTCGCCGTCGGTGTTGATCGGCATCGGCCGCTTGGTCTCGATCTCGAACTCGTCGCTCTTGGCGGTGCGCACCTCTTTCCAGGCGCCGTGCGTGCCGCTCCGGAAGGAGCGCAGCAGGCCGGCGAGCTTCCACACCCGGTTCATTTCCAGGCTGTAGAGGTCGAGGTGGCCGTCATCGATCTCGGCACTCGCCTCGATGACGTTGCCGCCGCCGTAATGGCGGCCGTTGCCGACGGCGATCTGGAAGGTCTTCACCGTGGTGACGCTCCCCTTTTCCCGGATCGTCGCGGTGAACGGACGCGCCTTTGTCAGCACCTTCGCCGCGGCAAGCGCATAGCCGAAGCGGCCGAAGCGCTTCTTCAGCGTCGGGTCCAACCCTTGCGCCAACTCGGCGCTGAGCCCGATGCTTGCCACGTTGAAGAAGGCGTAGCCGTTGACCGAACCGAGGTCGATCTTGCGCGTGTTGCCGGCCAGGATCACGTCGGCCGCCTGGGTCAGGTCCATCGGTATGCCGAGCGTGCGGGCAAGGTCGTTGGCCGTGCCCATCGGGATGATGCCGAGCGGCAGGCCGCACTCCTCGACCGCCAGCGCGCCGGATGCGATGGTGCCGTCGCCGCCGCACAGGATGATGATGTCGGCGCTTTCGCGCAGCCTGACGATGTCGCGGGCGATTTCGGGAAGCGCCTCGAACGGCTCGATCGTGACGTCGAGGCCGCCCCGGTGCAGCCGGTCGACGACCGCATCGATCGCCTCGCCGCCCCTGCGCGCCTTCGGATTGACGAGCAGCAGCGCTCTTTTCTTGACCTTTTTCAAGGTTCGCCGCTCTTCGGATTCATTCTGAACAGGGATATGGGGCGGAATGGGTGCTTGAATAAGGCCGCTTGGCTCCAGACATAAAAATGCCGCCGTGGCGGAGGGGACAACCACGGCGGCGCTACTACAAACGTTGCGGCAGCCCGGAGAGGGGGATGAGGCTGCCGCAGTGTCCGGTCTAGGCGGGGGACGGGCCATACTCCGGACTTCGGCAAAAAACGCCGATGCCCTGTATTTGGAGGGGGCAACATGGCGATTCAAGGGCACGAACATTACAGTTATGTAACAAACCCGTGAGGCCTTGCCCTGCTTGGGGTTGGCCGTCAGGAGAGATTTCGCTGATACGCCTTTGCGGTGGACACTGTGATGACCGCGCGCTACGGCTTCGCCCATGAAAAAAGGCGACCATCTCTTCCTCGTCGACGGCTCCGGCTACATCTTCCGCGCCTACCACGCCCTTCCGCCGCTCAACCGCAAATCGGACGGGCTGCCGACCAGCGCCGTGCTCGGCTTCTGCAACATGGTGTGGAAGCTGATGCAGGATGCCCGCAACACCGATGTCGGCGTCGTCCCCACCCATTTCGCGGTCATCTTCGACTACTCGTCGAAGACCTTCCGCAACGAGCTCTACGCCGACTACAAGGCCAACCGCTCTGCGCCGCCCGACGACCTGATCCCGCAGTTCGGGCTCATCCGCGAGGCGACGCGGGCGTTCAACCTGCCCTGCATCGAGATGGAGGGCTTCGAGGCCGACTACATCATCGC
>JAEYXI010000013.1 GCA_023428515.1 Pseudomonadota bacterium
GTAGAAGGCGTCGTTGTTGACCAGGATCGCGCCAAGCAGCGCCTGCTCGGCCTCGATATTGTTCGGCGCCTCGCGATAGAGCGGTGTCTCCGCGACTTCGAACTTTCGCGCTGCTTCTGCCATTGTCTTCCCGATCCCTGTCCGATCCTCGCCGTATCAGGAGTCGGCGGTGGAAGAACCTGCCTGCCCGCAATTAGATTTGGCGTATCCCACTCTCCACGCTGTCCACAGCCGGTCCGATCTATTGGCGGCCCGATGGCGAATCCGGATTGACTCGAATCGAGCTGTAAGCCTACCGCGGCGATGGAAACAAAACAAGAACAAATAATTGCCGACTTGGACTGGGCGAGCAGCGGCGCCTCTTACGTTGCTGTCGGCAATGGCACGGCGCTCGTGTCAACCAGCAGGGTTGCGCCGGATCACCTTGCTTACGAGGATGGCAAGACCGATGGCGAGAATGACGATCCCGGTAATCATGTATCCGGTCGATCCGGCGCGGTAGCCTGAAGCGGCGAGCAGAAAGCCGACCACGATGAGAATCAGCCCGCTGAGCTTGCCGACCAGAAAATTGGGTCTTTCATTCTCCAGAGCCATGATCCACCTCCTGCATGTCGCTTGGCGCCGTCAACCTGACGAAGCGCACTATGCGTGGCGATGTCGTTAAGTGTCCAGAAGGCATTTGTTTTGAATGGTCGCGAGTCCGGTGCGCCTTTTGCGCTTTGCCGCAATCACCGGGTTGATTGCGACGCTGGGTTGTGAAAAGTTTCACCCGCCTGCCAGAGAGCCAGATGCGGCGTAAGGGGCGGGGGACATAGGCTTGGGCGGAGTTGCTGGGGCGCCATCCAGGCTGCATGCGCATTGCAGGAGGCGGCCCCATGCGTTTTCGCGCTCTGTTGCTGGCCAGTTCGGCTGGCTGTCTTTATCCAGTGTCGTCCCTGTTGGTAGCCGCGCCCGCTTTGGCAGCCTGCAACCTCGCGCCCACGCCAGGCAACAGCGTCTATATCTGCGACAACGGCACAGATGCCGACGGCCTGGAAGACCTGACCGGCAGCAACTCCCTCACCGTGGGGTCGGAGGGCATCGTAAACGGCAACGTCACCTTCGGCGATGGCATCGACACGGTCTTTGTCAACGACGGCACGATCAACGGCGCTGTCAACCAGGGGGGAGGCGACGACGAGTTCACCATGACCGGCGGCACCGTCACCGGCAACGTTCAGCAAGGCAGCGGAATCGATAACTTCGAGATGTCCGGCGGCCAGATCCAGTCGCTCAGCCAGGGCGACAACCTTGACCGATTCGTCATGTCCGGCGGCCGTATTGTCGACTTCTTCGAAGACGGCGATTACGCAGAGATGACCGGTGGCCGTATTGGCCGGGTCAACATGAAGCTTGACGACAATACCTTCGACATGTCGGGCGGCACGATCGACAAGAACTTGGTCACCGGATTCGGCAACGACACCATCATCCTTTCAGGCGGCACGATCGGCGGCAACATCAGCGTCAGCGGCGGCACCGACAGCGTGACCGTGACCGGTGGCACGGTCGGCGGCAGCGTGCTCTTGAGCGCCGGCACCGATACGTTCACCTGGGACGGCGGCGGCATCATCTACGGCGCGATCGATCTGGGTGTGGGCAACGACACGGCGACGCTCAGCAATCTCAGCAATTCGAACATCGGAGCGACCACCGCTGTCACCGGTGGCGAAGGTACCGATAGCCTGACGCTGGATAATGTCTCGGCGGCCGGCATAGCCCGGTTCCAGAACTGGGAAACGATCGACGCCACCGACGACACCGAACTGACCTTCGACGGCGATCTCGTGCTCGGCGATTCCGGCACCGGTACGGGCACGCTTACGGTCGATGCCACCAGCACCCTGTTTGGCGGTGGCGCCGACGCAGCCATCCGGGCCTTCAGCGGCCTCGCGAATGTCGACAATTCCGGCCGCATCGACCTGACCAATGGCGGCGGTGGCGCTGGAGATACGTTCACGATCAACGGCGACTACGAGGGCGACGGCGGACTGCTGTTCCTCGACACGGTGCTCGGCAGCGACGGCTCGGCCTCGGACAGGTTGGTCATATCGGGCGGCGCCGCGACGGGTTCGACTGGAATCGAGATTATCAACGCAGGTGGCGCCGGCGGCCTGACAGTCGCAGACGGCATCCGGGTGGTCGAGGCGATCGACGGTGCGACCACCGGAGGCGCTTTCGCCCTCGCCGGCCGGGTGGCTGCAGGAGCATATGAATATCTGTTGTTCAAGGGCGATGCCGCAGGCGCCGGCGAGGACTGGTATCTGCGCTCGACCGTGACCTCGACCAGTCCCGAACCGGCGCCGGGACCGTCGACTGTCGAACCCAATCCGCAGCCCACGCCCACGGAGCCCGAAACGGCGCCGCCACCGCCGCCGTCGGAGATACCGCCGGTCCAACCGCCGGACGAAAATGACGTCGACCCGACGCCGCCTGTGGAAGTCGACGATCCGGAGCCCGAGGCGCCACCGGAGCCGCCAGAGGCCGGGGCGCCCACTCCACCTCCGCCGGTCGAGGAGTCGGACTTCGTGGCAAATCCGACCGCAGCGCTGCCGCTGCCAAATCCGGAGCGGCTCGAAGGAGGAGCGATGCCGCTCTACCGCGGCGAGATCCCGACCTATTCCGTGATCGCACCGCTCGCGCAATACCTCGCCCTGTCGACGCTGGGCACGTTCCATGAGCGCCGTGGCGAGCAGGCTGCAGTGCAGGGCGCCGGGCAGATGCCTGCCGCCTGGGGTCGCCTGCTCGGCCAGAGCATCGACATGTCCTGGACCGGAACGCTGACGCCGAACTTCGACGGCACGCTGTTTGGCATACAGGCAGGCCTCGACATTATCGGTTGGGAGACGGACGGCGGCCATCACGACCGGATCGGCCTGTTCGTCGGCCACACGCGCATCAGCGGCGACGTGAAATCGCCGACCATCGCCGGGCCTGAAGCCGATTTCGGCGACATCGACTCCTACGGTAACAGCCTCGGCGTCAGTTGGACCCACGTCGGTCCCGGCGGCTGGTACCTGGACGGCGTGTTGATGGGCACTTGGTTCGGCGGCGACGCCACCTCCAGCGCCGGCGAACGCCTCGATGTAGGCGGAACCGGCATCACCGCCTCGCTCGAGGGCGGCTACCCCATCGCCTTGTCGACGGAGTGGACTTTGGAGCCGCAGGCCCAGTTGATCTGGCAGCATCTGTCGCTGGATGATCAGGCCGACAGCTTCTCGACCGTGCGCTTCGATACCGACGACGGCCTGACCGGCCGCATCGGCGCTCGGCTGCAAGGGACCTTCCAGACGGCGTCCGGCGAGTTCAAGCCGTACCTCAAGGCCAATCTCTGGCACTCCTTCGACAGGGAGGACACCACCTGGTTCGACGCCGATCCGATCTACACCGAGACGGAAGGGACCATGCTGGAGCTTGGCGGCGGCATTGCCCATAATTTCACCGACAAGTTCTCCGGCTTCGTCACCGCCGACTACAGCTTCGACGTCAGCGGCGAGCGCGCGCGGGTGTTCGAAGGCAATATCGGGATCCAGGTGGAATGGTAGCCTGACGGCAACCGGCAGCGGCCCGGACACCGGGTCGCCTGCGCACCTGACCCACCCTTGCGCGGCAGGTACGTTCGCGCGAGGCTGATCGCGAAACAGCAATCCCGATCAAGCCGGATCGTTTCCGGGCGTCCATAACCCCATTGTTTCGTGGGAGACGGACATGAACCCCGTTGCCAGGGCGCTCTGGTTCATCGAGAGCCACCTCGACAAGGACATCACGCTCGACGACGTCGCCGAAGCCGGCGGCGTCTCGCGCTTCCACATGTCGCGCGCATTTGGCGAAATGCTGAACTGCTCGGTCATGCAGTATGTCCGCGCGAGGCGGCTGTCGGACGCGGCGCGCCGGCTGGCGGACGGCGCGCCCGATATTCTGTCGGTCGCGCTCGACGCCGGCTACGGTTCCCACGAGGCGTTCACGCGGGCGTTCCGCGACCGGTTCGGGCTGACGCCCGAGCAGGTCCGCGCGAACGGCCGGACCGAAACCCTGACAATCTGGGAGCCTGTTCTGATGGAAAAGAAACTGGAAAAAACCCTTGCGCCGCCCCGCTTCGTCGATGGCAAGCCGATGAAGGTCGTCGGCCTCGGCGCACGTTTCGACTACGACAACATGGACGGCTTGCCTGCGCTCTGGCAGCGTTTTCATTCCCATATCGGCCACGTGCCCAACGAGGTGAAGGGCGTCGCCTATGGCGTGGTGACGTCGAGCGATGACGATGGTTTCGACTACATCGCCGGGGTCGAGGTGACGGCGTTCGGCGATCTCGACCCGGAATTGACGAAGCTCAGCATTCCCGCGCGGCACTACGCGGTGTTCAGCCACAAGGACCACATCTCGGCGATCCGCACCACGATGCGCTCGATCTGGAGCGAGTGGCTGCCCAACTCCGGCCGCGAGATCGAGGAATCGCCGACGCTCGAACGCTACGGCCCGGAATTCGACCCGCGCTCCGGCAATGGCGGGTTGGAAGTCTGGCTGCCGATCAGGAAGTAACTCGTGCGCCGTCATCCTCGGGCTTGTCCCGAGAATCTGCGGCGGCCCGTCGGTAGACTTCCGACCTTGTTCGAGCGGCATTGATGCGTCGCCTTTCCGTCAGCGGCGGTAGATCCTCGGGACAAGCCCGAGAATGACGGAGTGGGCATGCCGGCTTCTGGGGCCCTTCGAACCATATGCGATTGGCCGTCCGCTAAGCATCACCCTTCGACCGGCAGCCTGTCGCCCCAGTCGAGCCGGCGGACGCGCTTGAAAAGCTCGCCGTCGCGCTTGCTGACGGTTTCCTCGCCGGCCGTGCCGTCGGGATGGCAGAGCTTCAGCCCGATCCGGCCCTTGCCCATTCTCGGTGGGGCGAGGATGCGGGCAGCTCGCTCGCCGGCCGGCATGCGCGACGCCGCCAGGTAGATGAACTTTTCGTCCTCCCACGGCACATCGGCGCCCTTGGTCAGACGGTGCAGCCGCGTGCGCGCCACGCGCCGCGAGAAATGGCACCAGTCGGGCGCGACGAGCGGACACGGCTTTTCGTGCGGGCAGGGGGCCAGGATCGTCGCGCCTGCCTCTACCAGCCGCTCGCGCGCGGCGAGGATGCGCGACCAGCCGGCCGGCGTGCCGGGCTCGACGATCAGCAGCATGCGTGATGTCAGCGACCAAAGCCGATCGACCAGCGGTCCGGTTTTTTCCGGAGACAGTTCGTCGAGCACGTAGGACAGCGTCACCAGGTCGGCCGCCTCGACCGCTGGCAGCGATCCCGTTGCGTCGCCGGCCAGCCAGTCTGTGGCGGGCAGCGCAGCCTCTGCGGCAAGCGCCTGTCCGGCGCTCCGCACCGCCTCGCTCGCCTCGACCATCGTCGCGCGCTCGATTCCGTCCCAGCAGTCGGCTGCCGCCCACAGCACCGTGCCGGGACCAGCGCCTATATCGAGCAGGCTTTTGGGTCCGAAGTCCGGCGTGGCCTCGGCGACGTAGCTCATGCTTGCCCGCACCGCCGCATAGGTCGCGGGCAGGCGCGCCGCGAGATACGCCCTGACGGCCGCCGCGCCGTCGAGGTGCTGCCGCCCATCGCGCGTCTCGCTGCGGTAGCGCGCCGTCAGCCGTTCCGAAGCGCTGCGCAACTCGTCGAGCGGCACACCTTCGAGGAAGCGGTCGACCGCCTGCCGGAGCGGGGAGGGCAGTTCCATCTCAGGCGGCGCGCGGTGCGAACAGGATGAGCGAGGCGCCGACGATGCAGATCGCCGCGCCGGTCAAATC
>JAEYXI010000021.1 GCA_023428515.1 Pseudomonadota bacterium
GCCCCCCGACCTCATGACGAATACGACAAGCTGCAGGCAGGCCCTCAGCGCAGCCCGCTCATTTCGCTCCACATGCGGACGAATTCCTTGCGACGGGTGAGCAACTCGGGAGATTCCTTGAGAAACATGAGCTTGAGTTCGGAGATGGGCAGGCCGCCGGGCGGCGGCGCGACATCGGTGCGAGGGGAATGCAGAAAGACGTTCTCAGCCTGCACTTTCTGTCCCAAAGGGGAGAGGAACCAGTCCAGGAACAATCGCCCGGCTTCCGGGTTTGGCGCCTGTGTGGTTACGCCCCAGATCTCCGGCCCGGCCGGCAAACCATCGCTGGGCGCGATGAATTCCATGGGAGCGCCCTTTTGCCGATACAAAAGGTATCCTGAATACTGCGCGGTGACCGCAAGCTTGTCGTCACCATTGACGATGCGATCGTATTGCTGGACGTAGGAATCGAAGGCTTTCGGTTTCAGCTCGGCGAATTTTCTCCAGAACTCGTCACCGCCATTGGCTCTTCCGACCAACTCCCAGGTCAGGAATTGCAGACCGGAATTGCTCGATTTGACGCTCACCGCGCCACTCCACAACGGGTTGTTGATTTCGGCCCAGGTCTTCGGCAATTCCTCTGGTTTGAGCACCGCAGGGTTATAGGCGAAGCCAGCCATGATGACTGCGCCCCAGGTCCACAGCCCTTCCGGATCGCTCTTGTACACGTCGGAAAATTTACTCAGTTGCGGCGAAGCATATTGCGCGAAGCCGTCCTTGCTCTGGAAGTCGTAGACCAAGGTCTGATCCGACATATGAAGAACGTCGGCGAGATAGCTGCCGGCCTGCCGTTCAGCCATGAGGCGGGCATAAAGCGCGCCGGTCTGAAGCCGGACATAGCTCGTCTTGATGTTTGGGAAGAGCTTATTGAATTCTTCGAGAATCTTGACCGTTCCCATCTCGGGAGCAGGCGAATAAAGGACTAGGGCACCTTCCGCCTCGGCCTTGGCGACATCCGCGCATGTGGTGAACCCCTTCACCTCCGTCGGAGCGGGACAGGCAGTGGCGCGCGGGTCGTCCTGTGCCCATGAGGGAGCGGCCAATCCCACTCCAATCAGCATCAATCCAGCTCTGATGAGTTGTTGCATTCTGATCCTCCCGATCATTCCAATCACTCAGCGTTCAGTTTCTTCGAGCAAGACGCAGTGTTCGGGTCCAAAAGCGATTGTGACCCTGTCCCCCTCGCCGATCAGTTCGGCAGGAGGCCGCCGTACGACGAGTTGACCTGGCGGCCAGTCGATGAGGTACTGCACGAAATCGCCATGAAACATTCGCCGCGCGACACGGCCTTCGATACGGTTCTCGCGGCTCGTGGCTGTCGGACCGATCCCGATATAGGCCGTGCGGATCGCGACCTGCGTTTCGTTGCCCTTCAACTCGCGCGGCGATATGGCCTTGAGCGTCAGGCCCGACTCCGTCTGGAAGTCAATAAGTCCGGTAGTCGTGTCGACCTGTACTACCCGCCCGCGAACCAGATTGGCCGAGCCGACGAAATCGGCGATGAAGCTGTTGCGGGGACGGTCGTAGATGTCTTCCGGGCCGCCAATCTGCTCGATGCGACCATCGTTCATCACCACGACGCGGTCTGAAATGGCAAAGGCCTCTTCCTGATCGTGAGTCACATAGACGGAGCTGATGCCGAGCGTGCGTTGGAGATCCTTGAGTTCAACCCGCATCTCGCCACGCAGCTTTGCGTCAAGGTTCGAAAGAGGCTCATCGAAAAGGACAACCGTCGGCTCGAACGCGATCGCCCGCGCCAACGCCACGCGTTGTTGCTGCCCTCCGGAAAGCTGCGAAGCCGGCCTGTCGGCGTAGCGTCGCATCTGCACGAGATCGAGCGCCTTCTCGACCGCGGCGCGTAAAGCGTCGCTCGAAATTTTTCGCACGCGCAAGCCGTAGGCGACATTGTTGAAGACAGTCATGTGCGGCCAGATCGCATATGACTGGAAGACCATCGACACCCCCCTCTTTTCGGTGGGAACGTTGATGTGCTGGCTGGATGAGTAAACCGGCCGCCCGTCAATTCGAATCTCGCCACTGAACGGCTCTTCCAGCCCCGCAATAGAGCGAAGCGTGGTGGTCTTGCCGCATCCCGAGGGACCAAGAAGCGTGAGGTGCTCTCCTTTGGGAATGTCGAAGCTGACGCCTCGGACCGCGGTGTGGGCGCCATATTTGATAACGAGATCCGAAATCGAAATGTGCTTGTCTTGCGGCGAAACCGCATCATCCGTCTCGGTTCGGGCCGGTTTCAGTGCTTCTTTCAACTGGACCTGGCTCATGTTTCGCTCCCTTGCTTTGACAGTCGCGACGTCACCCAGAACATGAGCATGACAGCGATGAAGATCGTCAGGGTCTGGATCACGGCCATGGCTGCCGTGAGCTCGGTTCCGGCGCTGGACCATGAGCTGACGATAGCGGGCGCAATCACCTTCGAGTTCGGTCCCATGAGATAGATCGAGACACCGAGTTCGCGGACGCTGGCGATGAAGAGAAGCAGCCATGCCGCCAGGATGCCTGGCCTCAGAAGCGGCAGCGTTATGGTGCGCAACTGATACGTCCAGGACGCACCGCAGACCCGAGCACATTCCTCCAGACTCTTGTCGACCTGCAGCACGACGCCCGCCAAAGTCCGCACACCGAGCGGCAATAGAACGGTGAAATAGCCGATGCCGAGCAGCCAAAGCGTCCCGTAGAGCGAAACAGGCATGTTGAGCCACGCCCAGAGGATCGCAAGGCCGAACACCATGCGCGGAACGGCCTGCGGGAACATGACGATGTACTCGATGAGGCCGGCTCCCGGCATCCGCGAGCGGTAAATGATCCAGACGAGAAGGACCATGACGAAGACGCCGACCGTCGCGGTGCCAACGCCCAGGATGAGGCTGTTGACGATCGCGTCACGCACCGACGCGAGGCTGAATGCGGTGACATAGTTCTGCAGCGTGAACTGGGCCTGATGCATCAGGACCGTCGCGAACCGCTGGAAGGATGTGAGCAGCAATGCGCCGAGGGGCAACGCAACGGCCACCAGCACATAGAGCCAGCAGAAACCGGCCAGTACCCATGTCCAGCGCCCCATTTGCATCCGGCGGGGCCTGAAGGCCTTTCCGGAAATGGTCGAGTAGGCTCCCCTCCTGACCAGCCAGCGATAAAGCGCCAGCGTGGCGAACATGATCACAAACAGCGAAATCCCAAGAGCCGAAGCTCGGCCATAGTCTGGAGGATAGGACAGCGTGAGTTCCCAGATCGCGGTCGTGATGACGTAGAAATGGCCGGGGATTCCAAGCACAAGCGCGGCGGCGAACGAACCGAGCATTTCGGCGAAAACGAAGATAGCGGCGCCGAGGACGCCGGGCGCAACCAGGGGCAGCGTCACGGTGATCATCGTGCGGAGCTTGCTGGCGCCCATTACGCGAGCGCCTTCCTCCAACGCGGGATCCATTGATTTCATCGCCGCCGATATCATGACGAAGGCGACGCTTCCCTCGAAGAGGGCCATGACCCAGGCGACTCCCATGGGAGTGTAGACGTCGAAGATGCTGCCCGTACCGCCCAAATAAACCCAGGCTTGATTCAGGAACCCGCTTTGCGGCGCTGCCAGAATGCTCCAGGACAGTGCGCCGACGAGCGGCGTCACGTAGAACGGCACTTCCATCAGGCGCTCCAGGACGGCGCGGCCTGGAATTTCGGTCCGGGTCAATATCCAGGCGAGGATAAAGCCGATTGCGATGGCTATTCCCGTCGAGAACAAAGCCACTTTCAGGGTGTTGGCGATAATGCGCCAGTCGAAGAGCATGTTCACGTAGTTGCCGAAGCCGACGCGCTCGGGCGGGAAAACTTGCGGGTCGCCGACGTTTAGCGATTCCGCAAACAGGAAGAACAGCGGATAGATGACCAGGGCACCGCAGATCAGCAGGATCAGGAACGTGATCACGCCCTGCGAAGTGAAGCCGAGGCCGCGCGTCGAAAACGCGGCTTCGCCGTCCATCGATTGAAGAGCCAATGTCTCTTCCTCTGCTTACTGGAGTCCGGACATGGAGCGCATCTGGCGCAGGAAGTCGGGCCTGGTCGCCGCATAGGCCTGCCAGTCTGCAGGGAACAGCAGCTTCATCTCGCTGAGCGGAAGCGCACCGTCCGGCGGCGCCACATCCTCCCGCGGCGAATGGAAATACCAATGCGCGACCGACGCCTTCTGGCCTTCGGTGGAGAGGTACCAATCGAGGAAGAGGCGAGCCGCATTGGGATGCGGCGCCTCCTTGACCACGCCGGCAACCTCGGGTCCCGACGGCAGACCCGAAGCGGGAGCGACGAAGGCGATGGGTGCGCCTTTGGCGCGGTATTCCAGATAGGCTGCATATTGTGCAGTCATTGCGACTTTGTCCTCGCCGTTCACGAGACGGTCGAACTGCTGGACCATCGAATCGAAGGCGCGCGGCTTCAGCTCGGCAAACTTCTCCCAGTACTGCGGATCCACATGCTCCTTGATCTGATACCAGGTGACGTGCTGCATCCCCGAATTGGCGGACTTCATGCTGACGACGCCCTGCCATTTCTGGTCAAGGAGGTCATTCCAGTCCTTTGGAACTTCCGCTTCCGGAGTAACCTGGGGATTGTAGGCAAGTCCCGCGGGCATCAGCACGGCCCAGGTCCAGTAGCCCTCGGGGTGGCTCTTGTATTCCGCCTTGTAGGCTTTCATCTCCGGCGAAACGTAGCGCGAATATCCGCCGCGTTTCTGGAAATCCATCACAAGCCCGACATCGCCAATCTGGAAGACGTCGGCCAGGTAGGATTGTCCTTGTCGCTCGGCAAGAAGCCGTGCGTAGAGCGCACCCGCCTGGAGACGCACGTAGCTGGTCTTGATCTTGGGATATAATTTCTCGAAACCCTGAAGCACCTTTACGGTGCCGCTCTCGATGTCGGTGGCATAGAAAACGAGTTCGCCCTCCGCCTCCGCCTTGTCGATGTCGGCGCAAGTCATGAAGCCTTTCGCCTGGGTTGGGCTCGGACAAACGGCATCGGCGTCCGGGATTCCTTCCTGCGCGGCCGCAGGAGCAAGGAAGGAGGCCGCGACCAGCAATGTGGCCAATCCAACGTTCAGATAATTGCAGGTACGCATCTTTCTCCTCCCATTCACGTCAAAATCTTATCGTTTCTGGATCGATAATTAGTGATCTGAGATCACAGTATTCGAAGCCACCCTGTGTGACAAGGGCTTCCTTGTTAACGAGCAGCCGGGATCGAAATGCACCGGGCATGCCGGCTCGATGCGCCTCGTCTTGCGCGAAGTCGTCGTCCGAGACTCCTGTCCGGAAGAGGTCAGGGGGCGGCGCGCTTCCTCACAACGCGAGAGCTCGGCCGCGAGCCGCTGCAGGCCAGTTACATCACAGCCGCAAATTGCGGCGCGCTCTCAACCGCCCACATGGCGTGGATCATCGCAGGAAAGAAGAATGAGCCCGTTCAGTCGCCGGCGGGATAAGGCCGGTTTTCCTGCAGTGGCAGGCCCGTGCTTTGCCAGCCGTCTGCTCCGGGCGGATACCAGATGACGGAAGTGTAGCCCCACTCGATAGCCCGTTTGGCGGCGTTCCAGGACATCCAGCAATTCGTCATGCAGTAGAACAGGATCGGCTTCGAATTGTCTGAAGCGGTATGCGTTTCAAGGCCCTCGCGGAAATACGCAGCCGTCTCATCGGGGATTGCACCGTAGCCCACATTGGCAAGCCAGATGCTATCGGGAATATCCTCTCTGACCTTGTCCTTCCATATCGTTCCGGCCGGCAGGTTCGCGGGCTTCGGCGTGTTGGGCATAACGTCGAAGAAGACGGCTTTCTTCTCCCGCCAGAGCGCTTCGGCTTCCTTCGTGCCGATCACCTTCGCCCCTTTCAGGGTGTCCGGCACCGGCGCCTTGTATTCGTCCATGCGATAGCCGGTCGGCTCTTCGATGCCACCTGCCTGCGCTGGCGCGGCGAAAGCCAGGCTCGCCACCGCGAACAACAGCACCATCTGCGTTCGCATACTGGTCAAAGGCCCGTGGGATCGAGAGGCCACTTGTCGGTAAAAACCTTGCCGTCGGTGTCGATGGCTTCGACACGGATGTCGTCGTTGCCGTGCACGGCGAAATCGAAGCGGAAGTTGGGGTCTTCCGAGATCGAGATGCCACCCTCCATGGCGAGGATCAGCCGGTCGCCCTGCGAGATCGAGAGGTTCTGGACGAAATGCGCCGGGATGAAATACTGGGTCAGCGGGTCGCGCTGCAGGCCGGAATTGTTCGGATGCCGGATCATCAGTTGCAGTTCCTGCGCCTTGGTCATCGATTCCTTCGGCGGCGCGAACTGGCGCAGCTTCATCTGCCCCATTGAGGCCAGCGCCTCCTTCGAGTTCTTGACTGCAGGCGCCGAGCAGCCGCCAGACGCCTTGACGAAGGTCTGCGACATATGGAGTTCGCCGCTGTCAGTCTCGGCGATCACGCGCAGCCAGGAGTAGTCGTTGACGCGCACGCGCGTCGCCAGATGCGTGACGCCAGCATCCTTGCCGAGCTGGAACGTCGCTGCCACCGGCGCCGGGTTGACGTCGATGACCATCGTCACCTTCTTGACGCCGCCTGCCTTGGCCGGATCGATGTAGATATCCACGGGCACGAGCGCGGCATCCTGCGCGCGCTTAGGCGCTTCGATGCGGATGAGGCCGGTGTCGAGGAGGATCGGCCGGTCGCCGAGCACGTCGCCTTTCAGCGCGTTCCAGATCTTCTCTGACCCCGCCATGGACTGTTGAGCAGACGCCGGTCCGGCGAACACCAGCGCGCCGCCTGTCGCAGCCACAAGGAGAAGCGTGGCCACGGAGCGCCGCAGCTTACAGAAAATGTTGGATCGCATCGGTGCCTCCACCGGTTCGAAGGTGGTGCCCTGGCACATGCCAAGGATACTACCGGTCCCGCGCGATGGCAAATCGTCCGGCGGGTACCGTCTGGCCGCTACTCCCATTCCAGCTCGGCATAGGCAGCCGTCGCGTTGCGCTCGTTGTATTCGTCGAACAGCGCCCAGTTTGCCGCCTCGCTGCGCCCGGCGGTCTTGACCGCCTCGGCGAGAGGGACTCCTTCCTTGATCGCCTGGCGAAGATCGGCGGCAAGAACCTCGAAATAGCGCCGTTCCGGCTCCAGCGCGTCCGGCCATGCGCTTGATACCGGTCCGTGGCCGGGCACGACACGCTGGGCATCGATGCCGGCGAGCGTATCCATCTGCTTGAGCCAGCCGAGGAGCGAGCCGTCGATCGTCGGCAGGTGCCCCATGAAGACCAGATCGCCCGAAAAAAACGTGCCGCTCGCGGCGTCGAGAACGGTCAGGTCGTTGTCTGTGTGGGCGGCCTCCCAGGCCTTGAGTTGGAGCTTGCGCCCGCCAAGGTCGAGTTCCAGCACGTCGTCGACCAGGAGCGTCGGCGGCACGATCTCGATGCCTTCCATCAGCTTGTCACCGAGTTGTTCGCGATAGCTGTGCAGGTAATATTCGCCGCGCGCCTCCAGCGCCGCCGGCAGGTTCTGGTGGCCGACGATATCAGGACCAAGCGAGCGGAACGCCGCGTTGCCGAAGATGTGGTCGGGGTGGACGTGGGTGTTGATCAGATAACGAACCGGCTTGGCTGTGATCTTCTTGATCGCAGCGATAAATGCCTGCCCCTCGGCGAGGCTGCCGCCGCTATCGATGACCGCGACTACATCCGAACCGACAACGACGCCCAGATTGCAGATCGCGCCCTCATTCTCCGGATGCATCAACTCGTTGACGCCCTGAAAGGCGAAAACGCCGTCGGCTATCTCGCGAAGCGCTAAATCGGGGTCGGTCGCAGCGAAGGCTCGATGAGAAAGACAGCAGGGCAATATCGCGACGCCGAAGGAGGCGAGCCCCTTCATCATTCCGCGTCGGACCGGATCGATCGGCATCTTTCGACCTCAGGCCGGCAACAATATCTCACCAAGGCCGAGGACGGCATTGTCCCCGCCGAACTTGCGCGGCGCCTTGCCGAGAAGCGGCCGCTTGAGGATGCCGTCGGCGACGAGATGGCGGTCGGTGAGCGCGGCAAACACGCTGTCCGGGGCACCGCTTTCGACGAAGCTCGGCGACAGGCTTTTCGGCGCGCGGTCGAGCAGGATCGAGCCGCGCCGCATCAGGTAGCCCGGCATCTCGCCGGCGCCCCCGGTCACCACCAGCGTGCCGGCGATCATGCGGCTGCCGGCATGGTCGCCGCAGCCTTTCAGCACCGCGATCAGCCCGCGCCGCATGCGGTCGGCGGCGAAGGCGCCTGCCCTGCCTCGCACGATCAGTACGCCGCCATTCATGCCGGCGAGCTCACCGGCCAAGGGCGCGCCGAGATGGTCGCCGGCGTTGCCGAGAATTTCCAGCCTGCCGCCGCGCATGCCGGACCCAGCATGCGGCCCTGCATCGCCTTCGATCGTGAGCCGTCCGCCACGCATGGCGCGCCCGGCCTGCGCGCCGACATCGCCGACGACGCGCACCGCGCCTTCCGCCATCCCTGTCGCCACGCCGTCGAAGCGGCTGCTGCCGCCTTCGAACACGAGGTTCCCGGCGTCGCTACCGGACACGCGAAAGATGTCGCCGACTGTCGATGCAAGCTTGGACTGGCCGAGCCTGATCGCCTGGACGGCGCGCTTGTCCAAACCCGCCAGGCCCTGCGGCGTCAGGGGCGAAAGGTCGAGGCGCTCGGGCGGCTCCCCGCGAAGCGTGAAGGTCAGCGCTTTCATGGCAGCAGATCCTTCAGGTGATAGTGGAACTTGCCGAGCTTGCCGCCGTAATTGCCGGCGCTGATGCGCGATGCGCCCTTCCCCGGCCCGAGCTCGGTGACGGCCTTGATGCCGGCCCGCATGGCGGCGGCGACAGCGTCGCTGGTCTCGCCGTCGATGACGATTTCGAGCACGGCGTTGACGTCAGGACCAAGCTCGCTCTTCGTCACGCCGCGCAGCGTCGGCGAAAAGGCGTCGTTGGTCGACGCCGTCATGCCCTTGTATTTGCCTCCGACCTTCGAGCCCGAGCGCACGATGCCGCCCGGGAACGGCATGATGGCGCCCCGCACCTCGTTGATCGCCGCCACGGCTGCCTCAGCTGCCGCAAGCGCCTTGGCGTTGCTGCCGGCGAGCAGCAGCAAATTGCCACCGCCGACCGCTTCCTTGGTCATGCCGACCGTCGCCTCGCAGACGAATTCGCCATCCATTACCGGCACGCGCCAGAAATGCCTGCCGCCCAGTTTTTTCGAGATCTGCCAGCCGTCGCCCAAATAGCGCAGGGCCGCGCCGAGCTTCAGCTCATTCGGGCCGTCGAGGCCGGCGAAGCAGGCGCTGCCCGGCGAGGTCAGCACGCACTGGCCGACGCGGTTCTGCAACTGCTTCTGCAACTCGTCCGTACTGACCGCGAAGATCATGACGCGGCAGCCAGGACGGCCATCAGGGGTTTCCGATGGCGGCAGTTCGACATCGATCGCCGCCTCGCAGCCGCAGCCGATGACAGAGGTGGCAAAGCCGGTCATCGTGACGGCTGCCTGCCGCGCCCATTTGCGGTTCGGCCCGGTGATGACGAGCGCGGTGGCGCGCATGCCGAAAGCCTCGGCAAAGGTATCGTCGATCTGGACACCATTGACCTTCAGGCGCGGCATGACACTTCCCTGAACGGCTCGTCGCGCGCTATGGCGGAATCGGGGAACGTAAACTTGCCGAGCGACAGTCCGTAACGGCGCTCGTGATAGTCGGTGAGCCGCTTGACGATCGCGCGATCCGGCGGCGGGTTGAGCCGGAGCGCCCTGCCCCAGCGGTAGTGTGTGATCTCGCCGTCCTTGACGACGAGGTCGCCGTTCTTGAAGACCAGCGCTGCCCGGCCGAGCATTTTCGCGATGTCCTTGCCACGCCGATAGACGGCGACGTCGGCGAGGGCGCCGGCACCGAGATGGCCGCGATCCGCCAGCCCGAGCAGCTTGGCGGGGGCGGCGCGCGTCATGATGGCGATCTCCTCAAACGTGTATTCACGGTCGATAGAGGCGAGCGTCGAATGCGAGAGCGCAGCCTTGGACAGGGTCGACGCCATTTCATTGCGGGCGTCACGGTTCATCAGCAGTTCGAAAAGCTCAGGATAGACGGTGAAAGGCGCACCGTTCGGATGGTCGGTGGTGAAGAAGACACGCCACGGGTCGGTGATCAGCAGGAAAAGCTCGAGCCCGGCGGCCCATTGCACCGTGCCGTAATAATCCGGCCGATAGCGATAGGGCACGATGCCGCCGCCATTGCCGTCGCCGTCATGGATGACGAACTTTTTTGGATGCGCCGTGCCACGCGCCGAGAACTGACGCATCACGTCAGACGATATGGTGACGGTCTGGCCGAACATGACCTGGCCGATGTCGATGGTAACTTCCGGCGTCGCGTTGACCAGTTCGGCCAGCCGCGCAGCGGCGGAGGAGAATTTTCGCTTCCCCTCCGTGCCGTAACCGTAGAATTGGAGATGCGCCAGGTGCAACGGCACACCTTCGGCCGCGGCGATCGTCGCAGCCGCCGTGTCCGCCGCGCCGGGCGCGCCGAGATTGTTGCAGTGGACATGCAGCGGATGCGGGATGCCAAGCTTGTCCACGGCCGCCTGCAGCGTCTTGACGATCTTGCGCGAGCTGACGCCGTAAGACGGCACGACGTCGTCGAGCGAGAAGATCCGCACATTCTCCTTGAAGGCGGCGGCGGCTCCGGCGTTGATTACCTTGACGCCGAGCGCCCGCGTCGAGGCGACCGTCCAGGCGACGTAGTCTTCGATCATGCGCGGCGAGGCGTTGTCGCGGATCATCGAGAGCAGGAAATCGTCATTGCCGAGAATGGCGAGCGTCGCCTTGTCGATGATCGGGATGTCGGCGAGTTCGAGATGGGTGTGAAGCGCGGCATTCGGCGACATGGCCGGCTCGACGACGGTGGTGAAGCCCATCCTCGCGTAGAGGCAGCCGGTCTCGAAGGTCGACCAGCCGGCATTGGAGAGCGGCGTCGCGGCGGGCCTTGCCTGATGCGCCTTGTGCTCTTCCGGCAGGAGGAGCCGCGCCGTGTTCACATTGCCGCCGCCGATATGGGAGTGGATATCTATGGCGCCGGCCATGACGATGCAGCCCGACGCATCGAAGGTCCGGTCGGCGCGCCCGCCGCGCGGCGCTTCGACGATCTGCTCGTCCTTGATCCAGAGGTCGCCCTTGCCGGTGCGGCCGCTCACCGGATCGACGATCTCGCCGCCCTTGATCCTGGTCAGCATGGCAGTTCCGCTCCCGCCGGGATGCGCTCGGCGATCGAGCGGAGGATCGACGCAGCCGAAGGAAGCTCCAAAGCCGCCTCCGCCGAAACGGAGACCAGACTGCCGGTCCGGGCCGAATAGGTGACAGTGTCGTGGTCGACGCCGGATATGCCGATAGCGAAGGTGACCTCGGCGCCGGCGACCGGCCGTGATGCCTTGGTCATTGCGACCAGCTTTGCGCCGCCCCCGTTTGCGGGTGAGGTTTTCGCTTCGGCCGAAATCCAGAGGTGGAAGTCCGCCTCGCCTTCTGCGATCTGCCGCGCCGTTTCGAAGCGCCAGGGGTCGTATTCCGGAAAGCCGCGGGCGAAGCTGGTGCGCACGGGAAATCCGGTCATCCAGGTCGAGGCAAGCGTGCTGCCCCAGCCGCTTTCGCTTGCCGGCAGGTGCAGGGCGGAGGCGCGCGACTTGCGGTTGATGTCGGCGAGAAGCCCTTGCAGCATTTCGAGCGCCAGCGCGTCGGCGGAGTGGCCGGAAACCAGGAAGACCGGAAACTTGGCGTCCGCCAGCGTCTTCTGGAAGCGGGCGAAATTCGACACCGGGGCTGAAACCTGCCGCCCGGCGCACTGGGCGCGCAGCGCCGCAATTGTGGCGCCGAGGCCAGTTTTTCCGAGGGCAAGCCGGGTCGCCTTGCGGCCGCCGTTGAGCGGCAGTGCGGGTATTTTCCCGTTGCCGATGAAGAAGAATTCGCGTGTGTTGCGGGCGGTGAGATCGGGAACGGTCTCGGCGAGTTCCGCCACGTAGCCGTGATGGATGTCCGGCACTTCGCCGACGATCGCCACGACATCAGCACGCCGGCGCACCTCTCCGGGCGCGACGAACATGCCGCCTCTATCGGTAAGGAGCGCCGTTTCGTGAGCGAGCCCGGCACCGTTCAGGTGGTCGTACGAAGCTCCCACCCGCTCGGCGAGCGCGATCGCCGCGCGTGTGCCATGTATATCCGTGTCGAAGCTGAAAACCGGGCACCGGCTCGAATGCAACAGCGCGGCGGCATGCCGGACCGCGCGCTCCAACAGAGTCTCCCGGTTGCCGATCCAAGCAACCGCCATCCACTATACTACTTTCTGGTGCCGGCCCTAATGTTAGACGAAACCCGATTGGCCGTGAACCCCCGCGTTTTCCAGATTAGCTAAAGTTGTACGGATCGATCAATCGTATTTGACATAGGCGAAACGCTGGTCGCCCTGGGGCGTGCCCTCAAGCGCGCCGCCTTCGCTGCCCGGCTGCCACTGGACGACGTCCTCGATCTTCTTCGCCAACTGGAAATCCTTGTCGGTGATGCCTTTTGCCGCATGATTCATCAGCCGCACTTCGACCCAGGCATAGGACGCCGTGATGTCGGGATGATGCCAGGCAGCTTCCGCCAGATGGCCGACCGTGTTGATGACCATCAGCGTCGATTTCCAGCTGTGCGTCTTGTATTTCCTGCGTATCCAGCCGTTTTCGTAGCGCCAGTTCGGCAGTTCCTTCTGCAGCCTCTCGGCGATTTCCGTCTCCGAATAGACCTTCTCCTTGACCTTCTCGTTCATCTCGACCTCCACGCCTCATCCAGCCATCGTCGGCCGCGGCATTTGCATTGAAGAAGCCCGGGCGGCTTGCCCTGAAGGTGAAAGCGGCTATCATGGCGCCGGGCACCTAAAACTTCCGTGATGCACATGATGCACCCACCGGGGGGCAGATGTCGAATTCTGTTACCATAAGAGTGCCCGCTCGCCTTCATCTCGGCTTTCTCGACCCAAGCGGCGGCAGCGGACGTCGCTTCGGCAGCCTCGGCCTGCCGCTGTGCGAGCCCGAAACGGTGCTGACGCTGTCGCGGTCGGGCGAAACGGTTGTCACGGGACCGGAAAGTGACCGCGCAGCGGCGCACCTCACCACCATGGCGAGGCGTCTCGGTATTCGCGCGCAGCACCGGCTTGTCGTCGAAGAAGCAATCCCGCGCCATGCCGGCCTCGGCTCCGGCACGCAGATCGCTCTTGCGGTCGCAGCGGCGCTGCGCACGCTCCATGGCCTGCCCCTCGACACTGATGGCGACGCCACGCTACTGGCACGCGGCAACCGGTCCGGCATCGGCATAGCGAGCTTCGCGGAAGGGGGCGTCATCGTCGACGCCGGCAATGACGGCAGCGGCCGCCCGCCGCCGGTCGTGGCGCGGCTTCCATTTCCCGACGAATGGCGCGCCATCCTGATCCTCGACCACGCACGGGACGGGCTGCACGGCGAACAGGAAATCGAGGCATTTCGTGCCCTGCCACCCTTCCCCGCCAGCGGCGTCGGCGACATCTGCAGGCATGTGCTGACGGGTGTCATGCCGGGGCTTGTCGAGCAGGACATAGAGGCCTTCGGCGCGGCGATCGCGGCTATCCAGATGCTCGTCGGCGAACATTTCGCGCCGGCCCAGGGCGGTGTCTTCACCTCGAAGCGGGTCGAGGCGGTGACACGCAGGCTTGCGGCGGCAGGCGCCGTCGGCATCGGCCAGAGTTCCTGGGGTCCGACCGGCTTCGCCTTCGCGGCGTCTGAAGCCGCAGCGGCGACGATGGCTGCCGCTGCCAAGAAAGTCGCCGAGGACGGCATCGAGATAAGGATCGTCCAGGGCAGGAATTCCGGCGCCGAGATCAGCACGACCGGCCTCAACCTCGTCGGAAGTTGATTGCCAGGAACCGAACCGTAGCGATCACGCAGAAACCTGGCGGGGCGCCACCCAAGGCGGAGAAAAGAATGAGCCGTAAGCACATCCTCCACATGCTGACACCGTTGGCACATATGAGTCCGTTCGACGTGAACATGGCCGTCGACGCCGGGTTCGACGCCGTCGTGCCCTATGTCGGCGTCGGTCCCGGCGAGGTGACCGGGCTCGGCCAGGACGCCATCTT
>JAEYXI010000239.1 GCA_023428515.1 Pseudomonadota bacterium
CCCAAACAGAATGCTGGCGCCAGGGTTCTCCGGGCAGCAGCACCGGGGAAAAACACGGGTGCAAAGTATGCCGGAGCCTGCCGGGGCACAGGACAAGCGGGTCGCGATAGAAGCAAGGGGAATCGTCAAGGCGTTCGGGCAGGGGCAGTCCGCGCTTCGCGCCCTCGACAACGTTTCGATCGCAATCCGCGAGAACGAGTTCTTCACGCTTCTGGGGCCATCGGGCTGCGGCAAGGCCACCTTGCTCAGGCTGATCGCCGGCTTCGAATATCCAACCGAGGGTGCGATCCGGCTTTATGGCGAGGATATTGCCGGCCTGCCGCCATTCAAGCGGCCGGTCAACACGGTTTTTCAGAGCTATGCGCTGTTCCCGCACCTTACGGTCGCCGAGAACGTCGCCTTCGGGCTCGAAATGCTCGGCCGGCCGAAGGACGAGATCGCGGCCCGCGTCGTGGCGGTGTTGAAGCTGGTACACATGGAGGAGCTCGGAAGCCGGCGCACCGACCAGATTTCAGGCGGCCAGGCGCAGCGCGTCGCGCTGGCGCGGGCGCTGGCGCCGAGCCCGAAGGTGCTGCTCCTCGACGAGCCGCTGTCGGCCCTCGACTACAAGCTGCGCAAGGAGATGCAGATCGAGCTCAAGCGCATGCAGAACGAGACGGGCATAACCTTCGTCTTCGTCACGCGCGACCAGGAGGAAGCGCTGACGATGTCGGACCGCATCGCGGTCATGTCGAATGGCAGGATCCTGCAGGTCGGCTCGCCCTGGGACATCTAGTACATGCCTGCCGACCGGTTCGTCGCCGACTTCATCGGCGAGACCAATTTCCTCACTGCGTCCGTGGTCGGGGCGGGGGACGGCGCGGCGAGGGTTCGGCTCAAATCCGGCGCCGAGATATCGGCCAGCGTGGCCGAAGGCTTCACGCCGAGCGGCGAGGCGACCATCGTCGTCCGGCCGGAGCACGCCCGCGCGGTCAAGGACGGCGGTCATCTTTCCGGCGTGGTGGAGAACGTCGTCTATTTCGGCACGGACACGCACATCCATGTCGGGCTCGACGGCGGCGGCACGTTCACGGTGCGCCAGCAGAACGCCCGGACCGAACCCTGCGGCTTCGAGGTCGGCGACCGCGCCGGCGTCGAGATTGCGGCCGACGCCGCACAGGTCCTGAGGGACTGAGGCATGTCGAGCGCGGCCGAAATCGCCAGGCGGGCACAGCACGACGATATCCGCTCCCGCTGGCTGCTCTCGGCGCCGGCGCTGATCATCATCTTCGTCGCGGCGATAGGGCCGCTCTTCGTCATGCTCGCCTATTCATTCATGGTGAAAGGCGACTACGGCGACGTGAAGTTCGGAGAGTTCTCGCTCGACGGCTGGTTCTCGGTCTTCCTGCAGCGCGACATCTTCGACGACACGCTGACGGTCGCCGACGCGCATCTGTCGATCTTCTGGCGCTCGCTTAGGCTGTCCTTCATCACGACCGCCGTCACGCTGTTGCTCGGCTTTCCGACCGCCTATTTCATAGCCACGCGGCCGCGCCATACGCGCGAGATCTGGGTCTTCCTCGTCACCATACCGTTCTGGACAAACCTGCTGATCCGCACCTTCGCCATGCAGCAGGTGATCCGCAATGAGGGCATCGTCAACTCGCTGCTGCGCGCCGTAGGCATCATCGACGAGCCATTACAGATCATGCACACGGACTGGGCCATCCTCTTCGGCATGGTCTATGTCTACCTGCCGCTGATGGTGCTGCCGCTCTATGCGAGCATGGAGAAGCTGGACTTTAGGCTGGTGGAGGCGGGCTACGACCTCTACGCCGGACGGCTCAACGTGCTGCGGCGCATCATCATCCCGCTGGTGAAGCCGGGTATCATCGCCGGCTCCATCCTGGTCTTCATTCCCTCGCTGGGCGCCTATGTCATCCCGCGCGTGCTGGGAGGCGGCAAGAACATGATGCTTGGCAACCTGATCGAGCTGCAGTTCGGTGCGGGCCGCAACTGGCCGCTGGGCGCGGCCCTTTCCATCACCCTGATGGCGCTGGTGATGGTCGCGCTCCTGGTTTACGTGCGCAATGTGTCGAACTCGGAAGTCCGGCATGGCTAGACGCTTCGACATCCGCGCACAACCGGGTTTCGGCCTGGTCGCACTGTTCACCTTCGCGGCGCTCTATCTGCCGATCGTGACGCTCGTCGCCTATGCGTTCAACGCCAGCGATTCCGTCACGACCTGGGGAGGACTTTCCTTCAAATGGTTCGTCGAGGCGTGGCGGAACGACGCCGTGCAGGATGCGGCCATGCGCTCCTTCGTCATAGCCGCCTCAGCCGCCACGGCTGCTACGATCGCAGCGACCATGGCGGCGATTGCGACCACCCGCACCGCACGTTATCCGGGCCTCGGCTTCAAATACGCCTTCATCAACCAGCCCCTGATGGTGCCGGAGATCGTGACGGCGGTGGCGCTGCTGATCGTCTTCTCGCGCATCAAGGTGTGGACCGGCTATTCCGGCCTCGGCTACCTGATCCTCGCGCACACCGCCTTCTGCATCCCCTTCGCCTACCTGCCGATCCGCGCCAGGCTGGAGAGCATGGACCTGACGCTCGAACGGGCGGCGGCGGATCTCTACGCCACGCCCTGGATGACGTTCCGGCGGGTGACGCTGCCGCTGCTGAGACCCGGCATCATCGCCGGCTTCATGCTCGCCTTCGTCATCTCGCTCGATGACGTCGTCATCACCGAATTCGTCAAATCGGGCGGGCAGGACACCTTGCCGACCTATATGCTCGGCCAGATACGCCGGACGGTGACGCCGGAGGTGAACGCGATCGCCACGGCGTTCCTGGCGCTGTCGATCGTGCTCGTCACCGCCTTCTTCTTCATCAACCGGAAAAAGACCTGAATCAACGAAGCAAGGGAGAACGACATGAACTGGAAGACCACGGCTGCCACGGCGGCCATAACGATGCTGGCCTTTACGGGCGGCGCTGCCGCCGAAGGCGAGCTGAACATCTACAACTGGGGCGACTACACCAACCCCGAGCTGATCAAGAAGTTCGAGGAGGCGCACAAGGTCAAGGTCACCATCACCGACTACGACTCGAACGACACCGCGCTGGCGAAGATTCGCGCCGGCGGGCACGGTTTCGACATCGTGGTACCCTCGGCTAACTACGTCCCGATCTTCGTCAAGGAAGGCCTGCTGCTCGAAGCGCGGCCCGACCAGATGGAGAACTTCAAGAACGTCGACGAGCGCTGGGTGAACGTGCCTTGGGATGAAGGCCGCCACTACACCGTGCCGTGGCAGTGGGGCGTGTCGGGTATCGGCGTCAACACCAAGGTCTATGGCGGCGACATCAACACCTCGGCCATCTGGCTTGATCCGCCGGCCGAGCTCGTCGGCAAGATCAACGTCGAGCCCGAGATGACCGATGTGCTTTTCGCCACCATCCGCTATTTCGGCGGCGAGTGGTGCACCGACGACAAGGAACTGCTGAAGAAGGTGCGCGACAAGCTGGTCGAGGCGAAGGCGAAGTGGCTGGCCATGGACTACAGCGTGACCGAGAAGCTGCCCGCCGGCGATTATGCGGCGGTCTACTACTGGAACGGCGCCATCCTTCGCTCGAGAATCGCCAATCCCGACATCAAGTTCGGCTACCCGAAAGAAGGCTATCCGATCTTCATGGACAGCGTCGCCATCCTCAAGGACGCCAAGAACGTCGAGAACGCGAAGCTGTTCATGAACTTCATCATGGAGCCCGAGAATGCGGCGCTGATCTCGGCCTTCGCCAAATATGCGAACGGCATCAAGGGATCGGACGAGTTCATGCCTGCCGACATGAAGGGCGCGCCCGAGCTGGTGGTGCCGGCCGAGTTCGAGGATGCCGGCCAGTTCCTGACGACCTGCACGCCGGAGGTCAACGAACTCTACACGCGCATCTGGACTGACGTGAACAAGTGACGCTTGGGCGCGGGCGGTCCGCCGCCCGCGCCGTTCCGCATGGCTGATCAGACCGAACTCGATGCCGAACAGCTTGCGCGGGCCATCGCGGCCCGCGAGCTGTCCTGCGTCGAAGTCATGGAAGCCTTCCTCGACCGCATCGAGCGCATCAATCCCGATATCAACGCCATCGTCTCGCTTCGCCCGCGCGGCGAACTGCTGGCCGAGGCAAGCGCTGCCGACGGCATGGCGCGACGCGGGCCGCTTCACGGCCTCCCGTTCGCGATCAAGGACCTGGTGGAGACGGCCGGCCTGCGCACCACGCACGGCTCGCCGATCTTCAAGGACCATGTTCCCGAGAAGGACGATCTGCTCGCGGCGCGCATACGGTCGGCCGGCGCGATCGTCATCGGCAAGACCAACACGCCGGAATTCGGGCTCGGCTCGCACAGTTTCAATCCTGTCCACGGTGTGACCCGCAACCCGTACGACCGCTCGAAGACGGCGGGCGGTTCGAGCGGCGGCGCGGGCGCTGCGCTTGCCGCCCGGCTCGTGCCGCTCGCCGACGGGTCCGACACGATGGGCTCGCTGCGCAACCCAGCGGCTTTCTGCAACGTCTACGGCTTCCGCCCAAGTTTCGGGCGCATCCCGCGCGATGCGGTCGGCGACCTCTTCCTAAATCAGATTTCGACCGACGGCCCGATGGCGCGCACGGTACGCGATCTCGCACTGCTGCTCGACGTAATGGCCGGCCCGGCAGGGCATGATCCGCATGCGCTGCCCCCGCATCCGTCCTACCTCTCCGGCTTAGACACCCCCACGAACGCCCGTCGGATCGCGTGGATCGGCGACTGGGGCAGCCATTATGCGATCGAGGCGGAGGTGCTCGAACTTTGCGAAAGTGCGCTCGAAGTCTTCTCCGGACTCGGCATGAGAGTCGAGCTTGTCACCCCGCCTTTCGACGCGGAGCGGTTGTGGCACGCTTGGCTTACTTTGCGCAGCGCCGCCAATGCCGCCGCCAACCGGCGGCTCTATGAGGATCCGGCTACGCGCGCACTGCTCAAGCCGGAGATGATCTACGAGATCGAGAGTGGCCTTGCTGTGTCGGCCGTAGAACTTTACGCGGCTAGCGCAGTGCGTTCCGCATGGTTCGCCACGACCGCAAAGCTGTTCGAGAGCTATGAAGCGCTCGTCTTGCCAAGTGCGCAAGTCTTTCCTTTCGACGCAAGCCTGCACTGGCCGCAGACAGTAGCCGGCCGGGCGATGACGACCTACCACCAGTGGATGGAGATCGTGGTTCCGGCATCAATCGCGGGCCTGCCCGCGCTCAACGTGCCAGTAGGTTTCTCGAAAGGCCGGCTGCCTATGGGCATGCAGCTAGTTGGTCGATACGGCATGGACCTTGCCATCTTGCAGCTTGGCGAGGCCTACCACCGGGCGACGAACTTGCCCCGTCGCTATCCGCCCCGCTTCGGTCCGTCGAGCGTCGACGGCGCTAGGTAAAGCGCCTCATCAAGATTGATCACCGCGACCAACCTGCTCCGCCGGCTGGCGCGCAGGCGGTGCAACTTGGAATCTTCCGGTTGCCTGATGGTTCGCCAGCCGGCGGCTTGGCGGTTGGCGCTGCTTTCGCGCGTCGACGCATCGACACGCCCCAGCATAGCTGCCGTTGCGTGTCGATGCGGTTGAGCCGAATTCGTATCGTGCTTGTGCTGCCCTACCGGTCCAAAGGCATGGCTGTCCACGATATGGGGATGGGAGGGCCCCAGAATGTTCCTAGCGAACGGTGACGGTAACGCAGCCTGCCAGTCTCTGGCCTTTGAACTTGGGGGAGGTGCTGCTGCTGCAGAACCGGTCTTTCCCCTTGAAGCCGGCGTTCGGCGTGTAGAGGAAGCCCCGTCCCTGTGCGATGGTCACCTTGCCGGATTTGGGCTGCCTGGTGATCTTGGACTCGGCGGCGGGAGTCCTGTTCTTGCCGACTACGAACCCGGGAACGCTGATCTTGCAGGACTTGTCGGCGGCGGTCATCTCGAACTTGCCTGCGCCGCGTCCGCTGGCCCATCCCCTGCCGTTGCTGCCCGTGCAGGCGGCATAGGCCTCCGCCGCGGAAAAACAGCCGATCACGGCAAGTGTCGTTAAAACTGCAGTGCGCACTTTTTCTACCTCCGGTTTCATTGAGTGTCGCAATCTGCTTAAAGCTGCCCTATGGTCACTCCAATCACCCATGCGGGTGATCGGGCTGGAATGGGGGCAGGGCTGGTTGCGACGCCGCGCTCCCAAAGGGGGCATGGGGCATGCGCGACCTTGAAAGCTATTCTCCGCGATTCGACGGCGAATTGATCGATCTGATCTATGCCGCGCTGCTCGGGGAGGCCACTTGGTCGGACTTCCTCGACCGCCTGTCGGACAGTGCGCCGGACGGTCGGACGATCCTGTTCTCACACAATATGAGCCAGTCCGACGAATACCTGGCGATGACATCGAGATGTCAGGGGCCGGAGATCGAGTCCTATGCTGCCCACTACGTGAACGTAAACCCCTGGTTGATGCATTGCGCGGTGCGCAAGGTCGGCCTCGGCATCTATTCCGACGAGATCATACCGGTCGAAGAGCTCCACAAGACCGAATTCTACAACGACTGGCTGGCGCCGAATGATGTTGAATGCTCCATCGGCGTGACGATCGACAAAAACGGCGATTGCCCGCTGATCGTCTCGACCGTCACCAGTCGCGCCGATCCCGAACTGAACAGCGCGTTCTCCGAACAGCTTACCCGGATCGCGCCGCATCTGAGACGCGCGGCACGTTTCTACAGGAACAGTCCCGCCCGGTGGGCGGGTTTCGACCTCGGTGCTTCGCTGTTCGATGCGCTGGATGTCGGCGTCGTCATTGTTGGGGAGAACGGGAGCATAAAGACCATCTCCCGTACCGGCCAGGAACTGCTCGACGGCGGCGCGTTGATGTCGATTTCGCCTCTTGGGCAATTGCGTCTTCGCGATGACGATGCCCAGGCGGCGCTCCGGGAAATGCTGAAGCGGACCTATGACGGCCCAAAGACCGTAAGCCTGCTTTCAAACGGCACGAAATTGACGCTGATAGCGGTCGAGAAAGATCGCATCTCTCTCTATTTCGAAGGGCCCACGGTTGCGATCCTCATCCAACCGGCCGGCCTTGGGAGCCGCCCGGCCGGAATCGATCAGATCGCCGGCGTTTACGGCCTGACCAACAGCGAGCAGCGCGCCCTTGCCGGTATTGTCGACGGCAAGACGGTCACGCGGATCGCCGAAGAAGCGGGGCTCTCCCGTGAGACCATCCGCACGCAGTTGAAGAGCCTCTACGCCAAGACGGGAACAGGCGGCCAGACCGATCTGCTGCGCCTCGTGCATGGGTTTGGCGCGAGTTCCGGCACGACGCTCTCTTGAGCGACGCGCCGAAGAACCCGGCGACGATTGCTTGCAGGGCCGGGCGCTCCCTTGGTAAGGGAGGGGTCGAGAGCCTTGGCCTCACCATTCTTTCGCCCTGCGGGGAAGGCGATATTGGGACAGTCGATGACATCGACCCGCGTTTGCGGCAATTGCACCATGTGCTGCAAGCTGCCGCTCATCCCCGTGCTGAACAAGCCGGCCGGCCAGTGGTGCCAGCACTGCTCGCCGGGCGTCGGCTGCAACATCTATGACGAGCGGCCGGCGATGTGCCGCGAGTTCTTCTGCCAGTGGATCGAGAATGCCAGCCTGGCGGACTATTGGAAGCCGGAGGTCTCCAAGATCATCCTGACGCAGTTTCCCCGGACCGGTTTCATCTATGCCCAGGTCGACCCGGCCAGGCCCGATGCCTGGAAGGCGCCCCGGCTGCTCGCCGACCTCAAGCGCTGGTCCGCGCAGCTCCTGACGCAGCGCCGGCATGTGGTGGTGTTCGTCAACGACGACGCGACGCTTATCATGCCAGACCAGACGGTGCCGATGGGGCGCATGCGGCAGGGCGAGGGTTTTCTCGTCAAGACGACCTACAGGAACAGCCAGCCCGTCTACGAGGTCAGCCGCACCTGAGCATGATGCTGCCCGACATCGGCCGGGCGGAGCGGCTGCCTGGGGTGTTCTTTGCCTTGAACAGGCGCTAAAAAGCCCGCCGGCATCATGTCTTCGGCCAAATTCATTGCGAGGCTTTGATCATGCTGAAACACTGTCTCTCCGTGCTGGCGGTGGCCGCCCTGGTCTCTCCCGCGCATGCGCTCGATGCCCGCATGAAGGCGGGGCTGCTTCAACTCGACCCCAACACCAGGCTGGAACAGCGCTGCGACGCGGAGGTCGCCGACCGCATTGCCAGGGACGACAAGCGCTTTGATCCGGACAAGGTTATCGCCTACGCGACGCAGGAACCGAAGATGCAGGGCGACGAGATCAAGACGCGCGGCGGCGCGTTCCGCAGCAAGGGCCAGTGGTACCACGTCGCCTACAAATGCCTGACAGCGCCGGACCACCTGGAGGTGCTTTCGCTGCGCTACAGCATCGGCGACGAGATCCCCGAGAACGAGTGGGAACAATACAATCTTTATCCGTGAGCTTCACGATCGGTGGGTTTCACGAGCATCAGCGAGAGCAAAAACATGTCGAACGTCGTTATCCGGCCCCTCGAAGCCTCCGACCACGCCGATTGGCGCCGGCTCTGGACCGCCTATCTGGAATTCTACAAGGCGGCCGTTTCCGAGGAGGTCTATGCGACGACCTGGAAGCGGCTCTTCGATCCCGGTGAATTCGAGCCGAAGGGTTTTATCGCGCTGGTCGACGGCAAGGCCGTCGGCCTCGTCCATTATCTCTACCACCGCTCCTGCTGGTCGCTGGTGAACAATTGCTACCTGCAGGATCTCTTCGCCGACCCCTCGGCGCGCGGCGCCGGCGTCGGCAGTGCGCTGATCGAGGCGGTGCACGCCGAAGCGGCCAAGATTGGCGTCGCCAATGTCTACTGGATGACGCACGAGACCAACGAGACGGCGCGCCGCCTTTACGACCGCGTCGCCAAGCGCACCGGCTTCATCGAATACGACATGCTGCCCGGCTGAACCTCCTTCGCGGAGGTAAGCGGCCGAAGGGATAGCCCGAAGATGACAGCCCTTGGGCCCGCGCGGTTAGAAGACGACCGAAAAGCGGCCCGGGGCGCTCCCTTCGCGCAATTCGGCCAGCGCGTCGGCAACCTTGTCGAGTGAAATCTCGATGATCTGCGAGGCCAACGGTTGCCGTTCGTGCAATTGAAGCAGCTCGCGCATCTGCGCCCGGGTTCCGACGCTTGTCCCTGTGACGGTGACGCCGGTCGAGGCCAGCCATTCCTGGCTGAGCGGGACGGGATCGGCGACCATCGCAGCGGCTACGATGCGGCCGAGCGGCCGCACCGCCGAGACCATGGCTTGCCAGCTCGCCGGGGTGGGCGCGAAATTGATGCAGGCAGCGACCCTGTCCTGCGGCGCCCAGTCCGCCGCCAGGGTTTCGTCGGCGATTTTCGTGCATTCGGCGCCAAGCACCTTCGCCGCGGCGAGCTTCCCGACATCGCGATCGACCGCAACGACGCGCGCGCCGCGGCGTCGGGCGAGTTGGATCGCATATTGGCCGAGCCCGCCGCAGCCGAAGATCGCGCAGCACTCGCCGTGCTTCACCTCGGCGCGCTCGATCGCGCCATAGGCCGTCACCCCGGCGCACATCAGCGGTGCAAGACGAGGCGCGTCGCCAGCCGGCAGGCGGAAGGCGAAGCGCGCATCCGCGACGACATACTCCGCGAAGGTGCCCGCCACGTTGAAGCCGTGCGCGCGCTGCGACTGGCAGAATGATTCGTAGCCGTTCCTGCATTCGGCGCAGTGGCCGCATGTGTCGTGCAGCCAGCCGACGCCCGCCCGCTCGCCGGGCAGCCAGTCGCGGACATCGGGGCCGACGGCCGCGACGATGCCGACCCCTTCGTGGCCGAGGATGAAGGGGGAGGGCGGATCGGCCGGGCGCATCTCGCCCTGCCAGACATGGACGTCCGAATGGCAGACGCCGCTCGCCTCGAGCCTGATCAGGATCTGCCCGGGACCCGGTTCGGGCCGCGCGACCTCGGCGAGACGAAGCGGCCGGCCGAATTCCTCCAGCACGGCCGCCAGCATGACTTCAGGCATGATGCTTTTCTCAGAGGCCGAGCGCCGATTGCACGGCGGGCATCGCCGGATCGCCGTCGAGGGTCGTGACGCCCGCCAGCCATTTGTCGAGCTTCGACGGGTCCTTCCTGATCATCTCGCGGGCGGCGTCGGCCGGGGAAACGCCATCGCCCGTGATCATCCTCATCCCGTGGTTCTCGTAGTCGAGATCGAAGACGAGGTTGGTAAAGAAGCGCGCGACATTCGGGCATTCGGCCGAATAGCCCTTGCGGCTCAGCGTGCGCACCGTGGCGCCGCCGAAATTCGGGCCGAACTCGACGTCGCCACCGGCGAGATAGGTGATCTCGAAATCCAGGTTCATCGGGTGCGGCTCCCAGCCGAGGAAAACGACCCACTGGCCCGCAGGTATGGATTTCCTGACCTGCGCGAGCATGCCGGCTTCGCTCGATTCCACGATTTCCCAATCCGACAGCCCGTGCCGACCGGCCGCCACCATGTCGAGCAGCGGCTGGTTGGTGCCGGGCTCGATGCCGTAGATCTTGCGGTCGAACTTGTCGGCGTGGGTGGCGAGATCGCCGAAGCTCTGGACGCCCGCATCCGAGACGTATTTCGGCACGGCGAGCGTGTATTTCGCTCCTTCGAGATTGACGCCGAGCGGCTCGACCGAGCCGTCCTCGAAATACGATTTGTACTGCTCGTCCTGCACCGGCCGCCAATTGCCCTGGAAGACGTCGATGTCGTTGTTCTTCAGGCTGAGATAGGTGACGTCGAGCCCGAGGATGGTCTGCTCGACCTGATAGCCGAGCGCCTCCAGAACCACCTCGGCGGTGGCGTTGGTCAGCGCGATATCCGTCCAGCCGAGGTCGGAGAGCCGGACCGTCTTGCAGGCCGCGGCCTCGTCGGCCCATACGGTTGAAGCGCCGCAAACGAGGGTTGCAGCGAATGAAATGGCAGTGATCGTCCTCATCATTGTCGTTCCCCTTCTCTTTTGGCGGGGACGCTAGGCTCATGGTTTTGAATGTCAATACAGTTTTTTGTACAATCATACAAAAAATTAAATGCTATGCAGAATCATGGCGGAAAAAGCGAAGCGCACGCGAATCGAGGACATCAGGCGAACCGAGCTCGTGCGCGCCGCGCATCGCGTCTTCATGGAGCACGGACTGTCCGGCCTGACGACCGCCCGCATCTGCGGCGAAGCGGGAATGTCGCCCGGTATCCTGGCCTACTATTTCAAGGGCAAGGACGAGGTCCTGTTCGGCATGGTCAGGCACAACAACCGCATCCTGATGGAGGACGTCGTCACGAAGCTGAAGGCGGCGCGGACGTCCTGGGAACGGTTCGTCGCCATCGTCGAGGGAAATTTTCCGGAGAACGCATTCGAGCCGAACGTGGCGCGAGCCTGGTTGTCGGTGTGTGCGGCCGCCGCCAGCAAGCCGCAATTCGCCCTGCTCCAGACCATCTTCTACCGGCGCCTGAACTCGAACCTCGCCTCGGCATTCGGCGGCGTTCTCGATTCGACTGGCCTGCGTGAGGCTTCCATGGCGATCGGCGCGCTCATCGACGGGATGTGGCTCCGCAAGGCCGCCGGCGGCGACGTCTCCCGCGACGAAGCCATCCGCACGATCGTCTCGCATATCGAGGGCACGCTGCCCGGCGAAAAAATCGCGAGGCTCAAGCGCACGGGCTGAACGGTTGCTTGGTGTCCCCGGCTGGCGTTCAGCCGACAGCCGCCTCGAGCCAGCGGAGCATGAGGGCTTCCTCGTCATCGAGGCCCTTGAGCTTGCGGCGCGACTTTCTCGCTTCGGCCAGTTCGTCGGCGAGTTTTCCTTTCGCCCAGGATTCCATCACCTTGGGATGGATGTAGCACTGGCGGCAGACCGCGCGCGTGTTGCCGAGATGTTTCGCGACCTCGTCGATGACGACGTTCATGGCACGCTTGATGCCGGCTTGCGTGTCGGGCGGCGGTACTTGCGCGAACAGCGACAGCGCCCGGACCGTGCCGCCCCATGTGCGGAAATCCTTCGAGCTGAAATCGCCGCCGGCAGCCTCGCGGATATAGTCGTTGACGTCCTGCGAGGTGACGGAGCGGCGCTCGCCGCCGCCATTGATGTATTGGAAGAGATGCTGGCCGGGCAGCTCCTGGATGCTGCGCATGATGCGCGCCATGCGCCGATCGACCAGCTTCAGCTTCCATTCCTTGCCCGACTTGCCCTTGAAGGCGAAGCGGAGCTTGGCGCCTTCGACCTCGACATGCCGCGTCCTCAGCGTGGTCAGGCCGAAGCTCTTGTTGTCGCGCGCATAGACGCCGTTGCCGACGCGGATCATCGTGTTGTCGAGTAGCCAGACGACCGAGGCGACGACGCGTTCGCGCGGCAGTTCGCGCCGGCGCAAGTCGGCATCGACGCGCTCGCGAATCTTCGGCAGCGCGCGGGCGAAATCGGCCAGGCCCGCATATTTGACCTCGCCGCGGCTCTCCGACCAGCGCGGATGGTAGCGGTATTGCTTGCGCCCGCGCTGGTCCCGGCCGGTTGCCTGGATGTGACCGTCGGGTTCGGCCGATATCCAGACATCGGTCCAGGCCGGCGGGATGACCAGCGACAGGATGCGGGCG
>JAEYXI010000257.1 GCA_023428515.1 Pseudomonadota bacterium
CCGCCTATCATTTCTACTATTTCTGCCGGCCGGCCGCCGAGCAGGCCGCCTGGTACATCAGGAATGTGCCCAACGACCGTGCCGCCATGCCGCCCGTACTCGACATGGAATGGAACCCGCATTCGCCGACCTGCAAGAAACGGCCGGACCCGGCGACCGTGCGCAGCGAGATGAAGACCTTCCTGTCGATCGTCGAGCGACACTACGGGAAGCGGCCGATCATCTACACGTCGGTCGATTTCTTCGACGACAACAACCTGTCGACCTTCCGCGGCTATTCCTACTGGCTGCGCTCGGTCGCCGGCCATCCCGACACCAAATACGCCAGCCATCCCTTCACCTTCTGGCAGTACACGGGCACCGGCGTCATTCCCGGGATTCGCGGCAACGCCGACATCAACGTCTTCAACGGCAACATGGCCCAATGGAAGAAGTGGCTGAAGGCGAATGCGGGCTGAGGGGTTCCGACCCCGCGGCTATCTCATAGGCACTTCGTAGACCTTGCCCCAATACGGCGCGCTCGCCGTATCGTCGACGCTCATCACAAAAATCGCCTTGCCGTCGGGCGAGAACGTCAAATTTGGCGCTGTCGCCGACGGGACATCGATCGCTTTCACGAACGAGCCCTCCGGCGACACAACGACAATCCGCCCCTTGGAATACAGGCCAATATAGAGATTTCCGTCGGGACCGAGCTTGATCCCGTCCGGATAGGCACCGATTCCGGATGCCTCATCGACGACGCCGACCCGAACGAAGAGCCTTCTGTCAGAAAGCGAACCGTCATCCGCCACTGCAAACGAAATGACCCGCCCGGCCTCCGACTCGTTCACGAACAATCGCTTGCCGTCGGCCGAGAGAACGATGCCGTTGGCGTAGTGAAGATCGTTGGCGGCTTCGCGGATTGTCCCGTCGGCGGAGAGGTGGAACACTTTCCCGACGATCGGCCCGGATTCCCAGGGACCTGACGTGGTGAAGTAAGCGCCATCCTTGCCGTCGGAGGTAAGGTCGTTCGGGCCTTGCAGCACCGAACCTTCGACGCTCTTGTCGTACGCGGCAAGTGTCTTGCCGCCTTTCGAGATCCGGGCGATCGTTCCATTGTCATAGCAGGTTACAACGAGATCCTCGCCGAGCGGCAGCACCGCCGACGGCCCGCATCCTGCCTGCTCCCAGAGCTTGGCGTTGGTCTTTCCGTCCCAGACCAGCACAGTGTTGCCGCCGTATTCGACATAATGCAGCTTGCCGTCGATAAAGGCCGGGCCTTCGGGAAACGCCGCCTTCTCGTTAATGACATTGACCTCGGCTGCGACGGCCATCGTCGCCGAAAACGCGACGGCCAGACCAGCGATCAAAATTCTCATCAGAACCTCCCGTGCGACCAGACAAACATTCGCTCAATCCGCCATCGTCTCCAAGCTCGCGAACCCCTGCGGCGTGTCGCCCTCGTCGAAGGGCGTGGTGACCTCGACGAACGTGTCGGGATAGAAGCCGTTGAAGCGAGTCCTCAGCGACAGCGAATAGGCGCCGATGTGACCGATTTCGATCCAGTCGCCGGTATCGACCGTCTCCGGCAGCCAGAACGGCCGCGACAGGATGTCGACGGAATCGCAAGTAGCACCGCACACCTTGAACGGCACGATGTTCTTCTCCTGGCCGTTGCGCGAGCGGATCGCCGGGTCGGGAATGAAGCGCGCCGGCAAGGTGATCTTGCCGGTCCATGAGTCCGACAGCGACGCCCAGATGCCGTCGTTGATGTAGAGCCGCCTGCCCTTCCTCAAGAGCACGCGCACGATGAGCGAGAGGCAGCGCGCGACGATGACGCGGCCGGGCTCCGCCACCAGCGGCATCTGGTCGAAGCCGTATTCCTTGATGTCGCCGGCGAGCCGCGACATCAACTGGCCGAGCGACGGCATCTCGACCTGCTTGCGGTTCGGGTCGTGGCCGTATTCGGCGGGGAAGCCACCGCCGACATCGAGGCCGGCGAGGCCGAAGGAGAGCCTGTTGCGGACCCAGTCGGCAGAGGCAAGTGCCCGCTCGTAGGTGTCCGGGTCCTCGATCTGGCTGCCGACATGAAAGCATAGCCCGACCTTGTAGCCCGTGCGGTGCAGGCGCTCGGCGAGTTCGACGGCGCTGGCCGGCCCGGCGCCGAATTTCTTGGACAGTTCGTATGCCGCCTGGCCCTTGGTCTGCACGCGCACGAAGACCGTCAGCGAGCCGGGGTCGAGGTCGAGCGCGCGCACCACGCGCGTCAGCTTGGCGATCTCGTCCTCGTGGTCGACAGCGATGACGCGAATGCCATATTCCTCGAGCGCAAGGCGGATATCGGACTGGGCCTTGACGGGATGCATGTAGAGCATCTCGGCATCGGGAGAGACGGCGCGCACGGCTGCGAACTCGCCGGGCGAGGCAACGTCGAAGGCCGACACGCCGGCCTCGATCAAGGCCTTGAGCACGATCTGCTCGCCATTGGTCTTGACCGCATAGGCGGTCTTGCCGGGGAACATCTCCATGAACTGCCTTGCGTCCGATTTGAGCACCTCCGGGCGGAAGCAATAAACCGGCTCGTCGGGACGAAGCGTGCGCGCCGCCTCGCGGGCATTCTCGAATCGCTGCAATGGCCCCTCCTCGGCTGGTGGACAGAATCTAGTCGAAGCTAGGGCGCAAAGAAATCCGTTCCATGACGGCCGGCCGGAGATCGGGCCTGTGAGAATGCGGCCAGCAGCGGGAAACGGTTGCGGCAGATGCATGAAGCGGGTGGCGGCCGGACGGATATGCGCCTTAGCTGACGCCAGGAGACGGAGGAGAATGATGGCAGAAGCAGCCGCGGCGCCGGTCGTGCAGCAAAGGATGGCGGCCTTCGACTGGGCGCGGCTCCTGCTGCTCGGCGCGATCTGGGGCGGCTCGTTCTTCTTCGCCCGCATCGCGGTCGCCGAGATGCACCCGCTGACGCTGGTGCTGTTTCGCGTGGCGATCGCGGCGGCGGCGCTGCATCTCTATCTGCTGGTCCGCGGCCCGTCCTTCCGCCTGGCGCTGCCGATTGCCGGCAGCCTTCTTATCCTCGCGCTCCTCAACAACGTGCTGCCCTTCTCGCTGATCTTCGCCGGCCAGACCGAGATGGGCGCGGGGCTGGCCGCGGTACTCAATTCCACGACGCCATTCTGGACAATCCTGATCGCCAATGCCGTCACTTCCGACGAAAAGCTGTCGGCCAACAAGATGGCGGGCGTGCTGCTCGGCATTGCCGGCGTGGCCGTCATGGTCGGCCCGGGCATCATCGCCAGCCTCGGCGGGCCGGTCTGGGCGAAATTCGCCATGGTCGGCGCATCGGTGTCCTACGCGGTGGCACTGGTCTTCTCGCGCCGCTTCAAGGCGGTGCCGCCGACGATCGTCGCGACCGGCCAGCTCACCGCCTCGACCGTCGTCATGTTTCCGGTGGTGCTTCTGTGGAACGGCCCGACCGGACTGTTTGCGGCAAGCGCCCCGGTATGGGCGGCAGTGCTGGCGCTGGCGCTGGTTTCCACCGCCCTCGCCTACATCCTCTATTTCGGCATCATCCGCTCTGCCGGCGCCACCAACGCGTCGCTGGTGACGCTGATCGTGCCGGTCAGCGCCATCCTGCTCGGCTTCGTCTTCCTCGGCGAACGGCTGGAGCTTTTCGAGGTCGCCGGCATGCTTCTGATCGGACTCGGCCTGGTGACCATAGACGGGCGGATATTCCGGCGACGTTAGGTGATACCGCTGCGGCAGCCACAATTCTCGTCACAGACCTGCCATATTTTTTCCACAACGGTTGAAATCGGGATTGCCTATAAATTCCGTAGACTTAAGCGGATCGACAGGTCGTTTTTTCCATAATCTCGTCGCATTGCAGCAAAATTTCTGCTTGCCTGTTGCCTCAAGTCACCTAGACTCCCGCCATAGTTCTCAAATGAGGAGGCTAGGCATGGGACTAACACGGCCAATCAATGCACTCATGATTTGCGCTGCGTTTGCTTTTATTGGCGCCCTCATAATGGGAGTTCTTCCGTAAAGCGGAAGCAAAGGGACATGATAACAGCCTGAAAAGGCTTAGAGTTTCAGAAAAAGGCCGGGCAAGAATGCCCGGCCTTTTTCGTTGCCGGTTTCCGTTCAAAGCCGCTCAGGCGGCAGCCGAGGCGCCGACCGAGGCCTGATCGTCGCCGGCCTGCCCTCTGATTCCGATCATGTGGCAGATGGCGAAGACCAGATCGGCCCTGTTCATCGTGTAGAAATGGAAGTCCGAGACGCCCCGCTCGACGAGATCCAGCACCTGTTCGGCGGCAACAGCGGCGGCGACGAGCGCGTGGGTCTGCGGGTCCGTCTGCAACCCGTCGAAGCGTTCGGCGAGCCAGACCGGGATATGCGCGCCGCAGCGTCCCGAGAAATTGGCGACCTGCGTGAAATTGTGGATCGGCAGGATGCCGGGCACGATGGGAATGTAGATGCCGGCGCGGCGGGCGCGCTCGACGTAGCGCTCATAGTCGTCGTTGTCGAAGAAGAACTGCGTGATGGCGCGCGTCGCACCATTGTCGACCTTGCGCTTCAGCATCTCGATATCGGTGGCGAAGTCGGGGCTCTCCGGGTGTTTTTCCGGATAGGCCGAGACGGAGATGTCGAAATCGCCCTGCGCCTTCAGCGCGCCGACCAGTTCGGCGCCGTTAGCGTAGCCGCCGGGATAAGGCTGGTAGTGCGCGCCGACGCCGGCGGTGGGGTCGCCGCGCAACGCCACGAAACGCTTGACGCCCATGGCGGCGAATTCGGCGATCACATTGTCGACCTCACCGCTCGTGGCGTCGACGCAGGTAAGATGCGCGGCAGGCGTGAGGGTCGAATTGGTGAGGATGCGCTTGACGGTGCGCGCCGTGCGCTCCCGCGTCGAGCCGCCCGCGCCATAGGTGACCGAGACGAAGCGGGGGCTGAGCGGCTGGAGCCGCTGCACCGTATCCCAGAGCCGGGCTTCCATCTCGTCGCTCTTCGGCGGGAAGAACTCGAAGGAGACATGGATCTTCTGGCCGATATCGGGACGTCGGGAGAAGCGGGGCTCGTTCATCAGGCAGTTTCCCTTTCACCTGCGCGGGTGGGTTCGGCGATGAGCTGGCGGCGGTCGCGGCCGAGCCAGAGCTTTACGGTCAGCCGCGCCTCGGAGCCGCCGCGCGGCTCGAATTCCTGGCTCTCCTCGAGGTCGAGACCGGCCTCCGCGAACCAGTCGGCGATCTGCTTGTCGGAAACGCCGAGGCGCATATGCGCGTGTTCCTCGCGCAGGAATTCCAGCGCATGCGGCGCGAAATCAACGACGATCAGCCGGCCGCCGGGTCGGAGAAGACGCGCCGCCTCGCGGATCGCCAGCGCGGGGTCGTCGAGATAGTGCAGCACCTGATGGATGGTGACGAGGTCGAAACTGTCGCGCTCGACCGGCGGCGCGTAGATGTCGCCCTGCCGCACCTGCGCATTGCTGACGCCAGCCTTGTCGAGATTGGCGCGGGCGACGGACAGCATTTCCCGCGACATGTCGATGCCGACGCCGCGGCGGTAGAGCGGAGCGAAGATTTCGAGCAACCGGCCGGTGCCGGTGCCGAGGTCGAGCATAGATTGGAAAGGACACTTGCCGACGAGCTTCAGCAGCGCGGCCTCCACCGCCCGGTCCGAGGCATGCAGCGAGCGTATCTCGTCCCAACTCGCGGCATTTTCGGAAAAATACTCGGCCGCCCTCGCCTGCCGGCGACGCTTGACCGCTGCAAGCCGCTCGTGGTCGCGCTCGATCTGCGGATCGCCGACGTTGAGCCGGCCGACGATGCCATGCACGAAGTCGCGCGCCGTATCGTCATCGGCGATGCGGAAATAGGCCCAGGAACCCTCCTGGTAGCGGCCGATCAGCCCGGCCTCGAGCAGTAGCTTCAGATGGCGCGAGACACGCGGCTGCGACTGGTTGAGGATTTCGGTGAGGTCGGAAACGGTGAGGTCGCCGCGTGAAAGCAGCGCGAGGATGCGCAGGCGGCTGGTTTCGGCCGCTGCCTTGAGAGTGTCGACCAGATCGTCGAGTGCTGCTGTCATGGCGTTGCCGTCGGGTTGCAGTGCCTGTAATTCAGATATAAAGATATCTTTATGTGCTTTTCGAGCACTTGGCAACCAGGAATGTCGCAGGCGGGCAAGAAAATGGCGCGAACGTTTCGGCTGGGGATAACATATGTTTGAGCCGCGCGAGGGCGAGACAGCGCTTGCAGAAGATCCGGCGGAGATGGCGGGCGATGCGCATCTGGTCTTCATCGGCCGCATCCGCTCGCCCTGGAAGACGCGAGAGGATTGTCCGAAGAACATGGTTGCCGCGCGGGCCTCAGGCCTGCAGGCGACGCTGGAGGTCGAGCCGCAATACCGGCCGGGGCTCGCAGGCCTTTTCGGCACCAGCCATGTCGTCGTGCTCTCCTGGCTCGGCTCCGCGCCGCGCAACCTGATCGTCCAGAAGCCGCGTCATGCAACGAGCGCGAAAGGCGTATTCGCCTTGCGCTCGCCGGCGCGGCCGAATCCTGTCGGTCTGCATGTCGCAGGCCTCGTGGCGCTGGACGTCGAAGCCGGACTGCTGACGCTCGACGCCATCGATGCGCTCGACGGCACGCCGGTAATCGACCTGAAGCCTTACTTCGCGTCGATCGACAGCTTTCCCGACGCAGTGCCGCCACGCCACAGGGATGCGCCGTGATCGCGCCTGCGAAAGCATCGACCAAGCGCCGCAAGGCTATTGCCGAAGCGCTGACGCTGCTCCTGCCCGGCGCACCCTATGCCGACATCGAAGCCATCCGCGCCGAGGCCGGCTCCAGGCACATGAAGGAATTGCCGCCGAGCATCGCCGTATGGTTGGCGACGGTCGCGCATGTGCGCCATCAGCATACCGACTACGAACAGTTGCTTGCTGAAGGCTATGACCGCGACGCCGCGCGCTTTTTCGTCATCGACCGCACCAACGAGGTGCTGACATCCTGGCGCGCGACAAGGCTGCTCGATCCGGACGACGAGGATTAACCGCGGGGGTCAGGCGGGTTCGGCGATCGCGCCGTAACGGAGGCCGTCAAGCGTCAGGCCGAGCAGGCGCTGGCAGCGCTTTTCGGCCTCCTGGCCGTGCAGGCTCGCCGACACCTGCGCGGCGACCGTGATCAGTATGTCCTCGGCCTGCACGTCGCAGCGGACCACCCCGGCATCGGCGGCCGCATCGAGCAGCGAAGTGAGCGCGGCGGCAAGCCGGCTGCGCGAGTGGGTGAAAATCTCGGCGTCGGACTTCATCGCCGATTTCATCGCGTCGGCAAAACCGTATTTGACCATCATCAGCGCCGCATAACGGTCGAGCCACGCCTTCAGCGCATCGAGCGGCGGCAGATCGCCGGCGAGCGTCTCGGCGGCCGCCTGAAGGCGCTCGACCTCGGTGCGGTAGAGAGCGGCGAGCAGCGCGTCGCGATTGTGGAAATGGCGGTAGAGCGTGCCGATGCCGACACCTGCCCGCTCGGCCACGGCGGCGAGCGAAAGGTCGCCCTGCCCCTCCCTGACGAGGGCGGTGGCGGCATCCAGCAGCTTTTCCCTGTTACGCTCGGCATCGGCGCGAAGGCGACGCAAGATTTCCTCCTGAAATTTTTTATGTTCTTCCCCCTTGGAAAACGGAGGAGGCTCCGTATATGGCAAAAACGGAGATGCCTCCGTATTTAGTGTCCACTGCCCTCAGCGGCAAGGAGAACTCCCATGACATCCAAGGTTTGGTTCATCACCGGCTCGTCCAAAGGTTTTGGTCGGGTCTGGGTGGAAGCAGCGCTCGCGCGCGGCGACAGGGTCGCGGCGACGGCCCGCGACGTCAGTACCCTCAAGGACCTGGTCGGCAAATATGGCGACGCCATCGCGGCCATGAAACTCGACGTCAACGACAAGCGCGCCGTCGATGCGGCGGTCGCAGAGGCGCACCGACGCTTCGGCCGGCTCGACATCGTCATCAACAATGCCGGCTACGGCCAGTTCGGCGCGATAGAGGAACTCACCGAAGAAGAAGCCCGCGCGCAGATCGAGACGAATGTGTTCGGCGCACTCTGGGTGACGCAGGCGGCATTGCCGATCATGCGCAAGCAGGGCTCGGGCCACATCATCCAGATCTCGTCCATCGGCGGGGTCAACGCGTTTGCCAACATCGGCATCTACAACGCCTCGAAATGGGCGCTGGAAGGCTTCAGCCAGTCGCTTGCCGGAGAGGTCGCCGACTTCGGCATCCATGTGACGCTGGTCGAGCCGGCGGGTTTCTCGACCGACTGGAGCGGACCGTCGGCGAAGCGGGCCAATCCCATCGAGGCCTATGAGCCGGCGCGCGAAAAGATGAAAGCGAGGCGCGCAGGCGTGGTGCCGGGCGACCCCGAGGCAACCGGTCCAGCCATGCTGGCGCTGGTCGATGCGACCGAGCCGCCGCTGCGCGTCTTCTTCGGCGATGTCGGCCTGCCGATGATCAAGCAGGAATACGCCAATCGCATTGCGCTCTGGGAGAAGTGGGACCATATCGCCGACCTCTCGCAAGGCGTGGCCAAGAACCGCAAGGCCGAGGCCGCCTGATCGCTTCCGCTTGAGCGAAGCAAACAAGCCGCGCCGGGGCGACCCGCGCGGCTTGTTGTCGAGTTGTCACGTCGCGTAGATCCACTGCTCGGGAACGCGCACCGAAATCTCCTCGCCGTCGACGATCTTTCCAGGCTTCTCCACCCAGGCGACGAGGCCGCGCAGGCGTTTCGCCGATTTGGGAAAGGCGAGCGCGCCGGCATCGCGGTCCTCCATTGCGGCATTCTCGGCGATCGCCTGGCCGGCGAAGCGGCAGGGCTTGTTCTGGCCGTCGACCTTGAGCGTCACGCCGCCCTTGAAGAAAAGCAGCGTGCCGGCAGGCAACATCGACAGGCTAGGCAGGCCCTCGATGACGAGGTTCGCGCCGATCCATTCGGGTTTGAGTTCGGCGATCCCCATGCGCTCGGCGACGACGGCTAGTTCGTCCAGCGCGACGATGGAAAGCTGGCGCTCGTTGCGCATTTCGGTGCCGCGCGGATACCAGGGCTCGCGGCCGCCCGAGCGGCGCGTTTCACCGGCATGGAAGTCGCCTGCAATGCCGTCGAAGCCAAGCGCAAGCTCCGCGACCGGCTCCGTCTGGAAGTCGCCTTTCAGCGCGGCGTAGAGGCCGCCTACCCTCGCGGCCAGCTTCTGGGCCGGAATGATCCTCGTCGTCTCTCCGAGGTGCTGCATCAGGTCGAGCATCCAGAAATCCTTCGCTTTCGCCCGGAAAATGGCGGCGGGCTACCGGAACGTCCAGCCAAAAAGAGAAATCGACCCATGAGCGAATGTGATGCTTTGGCGCCCTTCAACCGCGACGACGCCGACCGGTGGAGCGGCTTTACCATGGTCGGGTTCGGGCGTAGCTTGCCGCCGGGACGGGACACCACGAAGGAGGATCGCATGCTTGCCGTTCTTCGACAGACAATGCTTGCCGCCACGCTGGTCGCCGCTTCCGGGTCGGCTTTCGCGGCCGACTATGCCTGCGAGGGCGGCCTCGTTCCCTCAGGCCAAAAGATGATCTGCTCAGGCTTCGAGCCCAACTGGGCGGTCGAACTGGTCTGCAATGGCGGATCGATGAGTTCGAACTTCATCGACGCCTTCTCGGGAACTGACATCCAGACGACACCAGGTACCGTCACCTTCTCGTCGCAGGACCCCTGGACCTTCGAAACCAGCCACCCGATACGCGGCACGATCGCCGCGACGCCCGGCGGCTGCACCGACGAAAGCGACGCCGTGCGCGACTTCACCTTCACGCCGACCGCCGCGCCGGGGCTGAGCGGGCCGTTTTTCCCGTTCTGTTGCAGGATTCCGTAGAGCTCGTTGAAAAAAGCCGGGCAATGCCCGGCTTTTCTTGACTGCTCAGCGCGTCAACCGCTTGTGCGTCATCCTGTGCGGCACCAGCGCCTCCGGTCCCAGGCGGCGGGCCTTGTCCTTTTCGTAATCCTCGAAGTTGCCCTCGACCCCCTCGACATGCGCGTCGCCCACGAAGGCCAGCATGTGCGTGGCCACGCGGTCCAGGAACCAGCGATCATGGGAGATCACGACGGCGCAGCCGGCGAAGTCGACCAGCGCGTCCTCGAGCGCCCGCAGCGTGTCGACGTCGAGATCGTTGGTCGGCTCGTCGAGCAGGAGTACGTTGCCGCCGTTCTTCAGCATCTTTGCGAGGTGAACGCGGTTGCGCTGGCCGCCCGAGAGGTTGCCGACCTTCTGCTGCTGGTCGCCGCCGCGGAAGTTGAAGGACGAGCAGTAGGCGCGTGAATTGACCTCGTGCTTGCCGAGCTTGATCACCTCGGCGCCGCCGGAGATTTCCTCCCAGACGGTCTTGTTGGGGTCGAGCGCGTCACGGCTCTGGTCGACATAGCCGAGCTTGACGGTCTCGCCCTTGCGGATCGTGCCGGAGTCGGGCGTCTCCTGACCGGTGATCATGCGGAAGAGCGTCGTCTTGCCGGCGCCGTTCGGGCCGATGACGCCGACGATACCGCCCGGCGGCAGCTTGAACGACAGATCCTCGATGAGGATCTCGTCGGTGTAGCCCTTCTTCAGGCCCTCGACCTCGATGACGACATTGCCGAGGCGTTCGCTGGACGGGATGACGATCTGCGTGTCGGTCGGCTTGCGGTTCTGGGCCTGCTCCAGCAGATCTTCATAGGCGGTGATACGCGCCTTGGACTTGGTCTGGCGCGCCTTGGGTGACGACTGGATCCACTCGCGCTCGCGCCAGATCGCCTTCTGGCGGGCGTCGTCCTCGCGGCCTTCCTGGATGAGGCGCTTGGCCTTGGCGTCGAGGTATTTCGTGTAGTTGCCCTCGTAGGGGATGCCACGGCCGCGGTCGAGCTCGAGGATCCAGCCGGTGACGTTGTCGAGGAA
>JAEYXI010000303.1 GCA_023428515.1 Pseudomonadota bacterium
TAGCAAAGCCGGACGCCGTCCCGATCAAGGTATTGCATCGCCGTCCCCGCGCCCGCCCCGCAAGGCCGACTACACGTAGCGGTTGACGATATTTTCCAGCAGTTCCTGGCGGCCGGAACGCGGCTCCGGCTCGATGCCGTCCCTGACCAGGCGTTCGGCGATATCCTCCAGCGTCCGCTTGCCGGAGAGCATGGCCTGCGCCTCCGGCTCGTTCCAGCCGGCGTAGCGCGCCTCCAGCGGGCCCGACAGTGCTCCGTCCTCGATCATCCGAGCCGCCGTCTTCAGCCCGCGCGCGCAGCAGTCCATGCCGCCGATATGGCCGATCAGCAGATCCTGCGGGTCGAGCGACTGGCGCCGCAGCTTGGCGTCGAAATTGGTTCCGCCCGTCGTGAACCCGCCGGCCTGCAGCACGTAATAGTAGGCCAGCGCCATCTCCGGCACGTTGTTGGGGAACTGGTCGGTGTCCCAGCCGGACTGGTAGTCGTTGCGGTTCATGTCGATCGAGCCGAAAATTCCGAGCGCCCCAGCCAGCGCCAGCTCGTGCTCGAAGGAGTGGCCGGCCAGGATCGCATGGCCCTGCTCGATGTTGACCTTGACCTCCTGCTCCAGCCCGAATTCCTTGAGGAAGCCGTACACGGTCGCGACATCGTAGTCGTACTGGTGCTTGGTCGGCTCCTGCGGCTTCGGCTCGATCAGGATGGTTCCTTTGAAGCCGATCTTCTTCTTGTAGTCGACGACCAGCGACAGGAAGCGGCCGGCCTGCTCGCGCTCGCGCTTGAGGTCGGTGTTGAGCAGCGTCTCGTAGCCCTCGCGGCCGCCCCACAGCACGTAGTTCTCGCCGCCGAGGCGCTTGGTGACGTCCATGCAGGCCTTAACCGTCGCGGCTGAATAGGCGAACACGTCAGGATCGGGATTGGTCGCGGCGCCGCCCATGAAGCGGCGGTGCGAGAAGAGGTTCGCCGTACCCCAGAGCAGCTTGACCCCGGTCTGCTTCTGCTTCTTGGCGAAATAGTCGGCGATCTCGTCGAGGCGATCCCTGCTCTCGGCGAAAGTCTTGCCTTCGGGACGCACGTCGGCGTCGTGGAAGCAGTAGTAAGGCACGCCGAGCAGCGAAAACATCTCAAAGGCGACATCGGCCTTGAGCTTGGCGAGTTCCATCGTGTCGCCGAACCAGGGGCGTTCGAAGGTCTGGCCGCCGAACGGGTCGCCGCCCGGCCAGGCGAAGGAATGCCAGTAGGCGATGGCGAAGCGCAGATGGTCCTCCAGCCGCTTGCCCGCGACGACCTCGTCCTTGTTGTAGAAGCGATAGGCGAGCGGATTGGTGCTCTCCGGCCCCTCGTACTTGACCTTTTTGATGTCGCCGAAAAAGCCGGTGGGCATCACGAAACTCCTCTGATGGCGGGATAGAGCGCGCGGTAGCGCTGATAGGCTTCGGTATAGGCAGCGGCGAGCGCGGTGTCGGGCTCGACCGTTTCCTCGGTGTCGGGCGCGGAGCAGACTGCGAAGGGATCGGCCTTCTCGGCGGCGATCAGGCCGAGGCGCGCGGCGCCGAAGGCCGCACCGAAATCGCCATCGGCAGGGATGTCGACCGGCATGCCGAGGGCCGTGGCAAGCGATTTCAGCCAGTAGCGCGAGCGCGACCCGCCGCCGATGGCGGTGACGCGGGAAAGCTCGGTACCTGCGGCATGCAGCGCCTCAAGGCTGTCGCGGAAAGCAAAAACCACGCCTTCGAGCACGGCCTGCGTCAGCGTCGCGCGGTCGGATTCATGGCCAAGCCCGGTGAAGGAGCCGCGTATGACGGCGTCGTTGTGCGGCGTACGCTCGCCCGACAGGTAGGGCAGGAAAGTCACGCCGGTCGGCGCCTTGAGCTTGTCGCCGAGTTCGTTGGTCAGGTCGCCGGCGTCCTTGCCGGTGATGCCGCAGAGCCAGTTCAGCGAATCCGTCGCCGAGAGGATCACGCCCATCTGGTGCCAGGTGTTTGGCAGCGCATGGCAGAACGTGTGCACCGCGCTTTCCGGGTTCGGCAAATAGGAACCGTTGGCGGCGAACAGCACGCCCGAGGTCCCGAGCGAGGCGAAGGCGTGGCCGGGCTTAACCGTACCCATGCCGCAGGCGGAAGCGGCGTTGTCCCCTGCTCCACCGGCGACCGGGATGCCAGCCTTCAGTCCCCATTTCGAGGCAAGTTCGGCCCGCAGCCCGCCGGCTGGATCGGTGCCTTCGACGAGTCGCGGCATCTGCTTCTCGGAAAGGTCGGTCGCGGCCAGCAGTTCGTCCGACCAGCTACGTTTGCCGACATCCAGCCAGGACGTGCCGGCGGAATCGGACATTTCCGAAATATGTTCGCCGGTCAGCCAGAGCCGCAGATAGTCCTTGGGCAGCAAGACCTTGGCGACCTTGGCAAAAACGTCCGGCTCGTTGTTCTTCACCCAGGCGAGTTTTGGGGCGGTGAAGCCCGGGAACACGATGTTTCCGGTGATCTTTCGAAAGCGTGGATCGGCGTCGAGCTTGGCGGCTTCGGCGTGGCTGCGCGTGTCGTTCCACATGATGCAGGGGCGCAGCACCTTGTCGGCGGCGTCGACGAGCGTCGCGCCGTGCATGTGGCCCGACAGGCCGATACCCTTCACGGAGGCGAGTTCGGCGCCGTGCCTGGCCTTCAACTCGTCGAGCGCCTTCTCGGTCGCCGCGATCCAATCGGCGGGATCCTGCTCGGACCAGCCGGGATGAGGACGCGACAGTTCGACGGGGGCGGAGGCCGAGGCGATGATCGCCTGGTCGGAATCGATAAGCAGCGTCTTGACGCTCGACGTTCCGAGATCGATGCCGAGATACATGCTGCTCCTCCCGGCCGTTCCTGTCGGCCGCTATGCGGTTTGCCGATTCCGGCGCCGCGGTTCCTCCTGATAAATCCTACAGCGCAAAAACCGCTCTCGCGCAACAGCGCGCAGCGCATTTTTTTCGTGTTCCGCAAAAAATCAGCCGGCAGGCTCCGGCTGCAACGCGTCCTCGCCTCAGTTGCCGGAGCGCATCGCGACCGTGGCGACGCCGGCGCCGACGAGCAGCGAGCCGCCTGCGCGGTTGAAGATACGGATCGCCCTGGGATTGCGCACCATGTTCCTGGCACGCGCGGCCACCAGCGCATAACCGAAGGCATTGGCGAAGGCGAGCGCCAGGAAGGTCGCCTCAAAGATGAGCATCTGCGTCCAGAAGTCGGCGTGTCGGTCGAGGAACTGCGGCAGGAAGGCGACGAAGAAGGTGATGCTCTTCGGGTTGAGGGCGGTGACCAGCCAGGCATGCGCCATCATCTTCGCCGACGAGGCGGCGTCGATGCGCGGCTCGGCGCTGAGCGTGCCGCCGGCACGGAAAAGTTTTATGCCGAGATAGATGAGATAGGCAGCACCTATCCATTTCAGCGCGGTGAAGACCGTGGCCGATGCCGCAAGCAGCGCGCCGATGCCGAGCATGGAGAACGTCATCGCGGTGAAGTCGCCGAGCGCCACGCCGACAGACATGGGCAGCGCGGTGCGCCAGCCCTGCCCCAGCGCGTAGGAAACGACCAGAAGTATGGTCGGTCCGGGGATGATCAGAAGTACGGACGAAGCGGCGACGAAAGCGATCCAGGTTTCGATGGTCATGGCAGAGGTCCTCTCGCAAAGGACATGATAAATCCTTGGCGAGCGACGTTTGTAAAGTAGCTCGATTTTTTATGGGTCAGGGCCTGTCGAGATACGCCCTGGCGATCTCCCTTAGCCGCGTCTCGCCGAAGCTTGTCCCATGGCCGCCATGGACGATGCGGACCGGCAGGTCGATCAGGCGGCGCATGGTGGCGCGGTAATCGTCCCGGTCAGAGCACCACATGTCGTCGATCAGCGTGTCGTCGTAGACGGCGTCGCCCGAAAACAGCAGCCCGTCGCGCTCGTCGTAAAGCCCGATGCAGCCGAAGGAGTGGCCCGGCAGGTTCAGCACGGTGAAGCTGCGGTCGCCAAGGTCGATGCGGTCGCCTTCGTCGAGGATACGCGTCAGCGGCGCGGGTTCGATGCGGTACTCCGAAACCCTCCAGCCGGCGACGGGAAGCCGCGTCACCGGCTCGGCCAACGCCCGGAACTCGTCGGCGAAAGTCCAGCGGTCCTCCATCGTCGCGAAGGCGTCAGCCTCCGCGCGGGGGCCGGCCCGCTCGGCGAACTCGTGGAGCGAACCGACATGGTCGGCATGGATGTGGGTGGCGACCGCCAGCACCGGCTTGCCCGGGGTCAGGTCAAGCAACGAGACGAGCGGCGCCAGCCCCATGCCGGCGTCAACGACGAGGTCGAGATCGCGGCCTTTGAGGTGATAGAAATTCGCCCTGAAGTAGTCGTTCAGGAACGGTTCGGTATATACGACGAGGTTCGCGTCGATAGAGGTTCTCGAGAACCATGACGTGCCTGCTGGTAATGCTGTCGGCTGCAAGCTCGATCTCCTCGAAACATGTCAGCCGGATAGGGACAGGAAATGCAACGCCGGGCAAGCCTGCTAAGCCGGCCGGGGTTGCGTCAATGAACGCCGAACATCGCGCCAAGCATGTGCGCGAGGCCTGTATCGGCCCCGAGCACAAAGGCGCTCGCTATGAAGGCCGCGGCGAAAAGCGCAAAGTCGGTCTTCAGGTTCTGGCTCATGATTTCCCCTCGTCACTGATGGGCGGCAGGTAGCCCGCCGTTTCGGGAGAGATTGTGACGGCGACATGGTCTTTTCGTGCCGGTGTGCCCGACACATCGCTGCGTGGCCGGGAAGCAACAGCGCGACGCCTTGGCGGCCAAGGCTTTCACTTTTCGTCAACCATGAATCGCTAAAATGCCGATAGCTCCGGCACTGTGCCCGAGCGTGTAGTCGAGTGGAACGGTGCCAGTGTCCAAGTCTGTGTCGCAGCCATCCGCATTGCAGGAATTTCCCGAAACCATCTCGCGCCGGGCCGCGCTTCTCGGCCTTGGCTCGACGGCCATCCTCGCCGGCGCCGGCTGCTCGCAGTCGGTCGACATGACGGCGTTGCAGGTGCCGGCATATCAGGTCGACGACATGTCGACCGGCTCGATCCGGCCAAAAATCAGCGTCGACCGCCAGGTGACATCGCCCGATCTGATGTATGCCTCCTTCACGGACGAGAATTTCACGCTCCCCGAAGTGCCGTTCAAGAAGATCGACCCGCAGTGGCGCCGCCAGGTGGTGGTCGACCCGACCGGCGAGGCGCCCGGCACGATCGTGGTGCGGTCGCAGGAGCGCTATCTTTACTACGTGCAGCCGGGCGGCGACGCGCTGCGCTACGGCGTCGGCATCGGGCGCGAAGGATTTTCGTGGTCCGGCCGCGCCAACATCCAGTACGGCAAGAAATGGCCGACCTGGACGCCGCCGGCGGAAATGATCGCGCGCCAGCCTGAGCTGGAGAAATGGCGCGGCGGCCAGCCGGGCGGCCTGAAGAACCCGCTCGGCGCGCGCGCGCTCTACATCTTTCAGGACGGTCGCGACACCGGCTACCGCATCCATGGCTCGCCCGAATGGTGGACCATCGGCCAGGCCATGTCGTCGGGCTGCGTGCGCATGATCAACCAGGACGTCATCGACCTCTTCAACCGGGTGAACGGCAAGACGCCTGTCGTGGTGACTTAGCGCCAGCGTTTCACCTCCCCCTTGCGGGTCGTCATTCCGGAGCTCGCACCTCATCATTGCCACGCCCGCCGAAGCGTCTGGCCATTTCATCCTTCGACGGGCTCAGGATGAGGGTCGAAGGCAGTCGGGAAGCGGGGCGCGAAAAGCCGAGCCTCTCAAACTAGAAAATCGTGGCGCAGCTTCCCGCGCCCCGCCGGCGTTCTTTGGCCGTTCCACTCCCTGCTAGGGACCTTCCGGCTTGTGATTCCGAACGGTGGGATCACGTTGCTGCCGATGGTTTCTAC
>JAEYXI010000376.1 GCA_023428515.1 Pseudomonadota bacterium
CATCGGAGCGATCGTCCTCTTCACCCTGTCCTATCTCGGCATTGCCATTAGCCTGTGGCCCTACATCGTGCCGCACAGATTCACGCTGTGGGAGGCGGCCTCGTCAAACAGCACGCAGGCGTTCCTCGCAGTCGGCACGCTGTTCCTGCTGCCGATCATCCTGGTCTACAGCGGCTGGTCCTATTGGGTGTTCCGCGGCAAGGTGCGCGCAGACATCGGCTATCACTGAAACATCACTGGCGACCGCCTCGGACGCGGTCGCCGGTTTCACAAACCCAGCGAGAAGCCTATTCGCCGTAGGGAACCCAGATGTTCTTCACCTGGGTGGACCGGCGCAGGAATTCGCGCCCCTGCGCGTCAGGCGCTAGCCAATTGCGCGCGCCGCCGTTCCAAACGGGCTTGAGGTTGCCTGCCGATGCCTTGTCGACAAGCGCGGGATCGACCCCACCATTGAAGTTCCAGAGCGCGGCGACCTCGTCATGGTCGGCAAGCGTCTTCGCCAACTCGGTGGCGCTGCCGGTAACGATGCTGAGCACACCGCCAGGCACGTCGCTGGTATCGATGATCTGGTAAAAATCGGTCGCCGCCAGCGGATGGCGCGAGGACGGCACCGCGACGACCCGGTTGCCTGTCGCCAGCGCTGGCATGACCAGCGAGACGAAGCCGGCAAGCGGCGCCTCGTCGGGGCAAAGCACACCCATGATGCCGAACGGCTCGTTCATGGCGAGCGTCACATGGCGCGACTTGGTCGAATGGACCGCGCCGTCATGCTTGTCGGCGAAGCCGGCGTAGAAGAAGGTGCGCCGGATCGCCACCGCGACCTCTTCCGCCGCATCGCGCTTCGACGCGCCGGTCATCATCCGCAAACGCGCTTCGAACTCCTCGGCGCGGGCCGACAGGTTCTCGGCGATGTAATAGAGTATCTGCGCGCGGTTGTGTGCGGTCGCGGCCCCCCAACTCTCAGCCTTGGCAGCAGCCTCGACGGCGTTGCGGACATCCTTGCGGTTACCGAGGCCGGCAAGCCCGATCTGTTTCCCCGACTGATTGAGGACTGCATAGCTGTAGCCGGAATCCGGCCGCGCCTGCTTGCCACCAATGTAGAGCTTGGCAGTGCGATCGACCTCGTCCACCGCGACAATCTGCGCGGTCGGCGACGGTGCGGCGATGAGCGCCACCTTGGCAGCCTCCCTGCCCTTCGATTTCGCACCATCAATCGTCAGGTATTCGTACAGTCCCTCGCGACCGCCTTCGCGCCCAAAACCGCTCTCGCGATAACCGCCAAAGCCGGCAGCCGCGTCGAACAGGTTGGTGGCGTTGATCCAGATGACGCCGGCCTTGAGCCGCGACGCGACATCAAGGCTGCGGCTTATATTCTCCGACCAGACCGAGGCGGCAAGACCGAAGCGCGTATTGTTGGCGAGCGCCACCGCTTCGTCAGGCGTGCGGAAGGTCATGGCGACGAGCACTGGCCCGAAAATCTCGACCACGGCGACGGTGGATGCCGGCTCGACGCCGGTCATCAGCGTCGGCGCAAAGAATGTGCCCGTGCCGGGAATCTGGATCGATGATGGCTGGAATACCTCGGCTCCCTCCTCCTTGCCCTTGGCGACCAGCGAGGTGATGCGCTCCAACTGCTCCGTCGAGACGACCGCGCCGATGTCGGTCGATTTGTCGAGCGGCGAGCCGACGCGCAACGTCTCCATGCGCGCGCGTACCTTGGCGTAGAGTTTTTCGGCGACGCCCTCCTGGACGAGCAGGCGCGAGCCTGCACAGCAGACCTCGCCCTGGTTGAACCAGATCGCATCCACCAGCCCTTCGACTGCGCTGTCGAGATCGGCGTCGTCGAAGACGATGAAGGGCGACTTGCCGCCAAGCTCCAGCGAAAGCTTCTTGCCCGAGCCGGCAGTCGCCGTGCGGATGATGCGACCGACATCGGTCGAGCCGGTGAAGGCGATCTTCTGCACGCCCTCATGCGCGACCAGCGCCGCACCCGTATCGCCCTCGCCGGTCACGATGTTGACGACGCCATCAGGCAGTCCCACCTCGCGGCAGATCTCGGCGAAGGCAAGCGCGGTCAGCGGCGTCTGCTCGGCGGGCTTCAACACGACCGTGTTGCCCGCCGCAAGTGCCGGCGCGATCTTCCAGGCGAGCATCAGCAGCGGGAAGTTCCAAGGGATGATCTGCCCGCAGACGCCGACCGGCCGGTAACCGGGAAACTCGCTTTCCAGCAGTTCGGCCCAGCCAGCATGATGGTAGAAATGCCTGCTGACGAGCGGGATATCGATGTCGCGCGTCTCGCGGATCGGCTTGCCATTGTCCATCGTCTCAAGCACGGCGAGGAAGCGGTCGCGCTTCTGGATGTTTCGGGCGATCGCGTAGAGATATTTGGCGCGCTCGTGCCCGGAAAGTTTCGACCAGCTCTTGAACGCGCGGCCGGCAGCGGCAACGGCACGATCGACGTCGTCAGCCGTTCCATGCGCAACGCGCGCCAGCAGCTTGCCGTCGGCCGGATTGGCAACCTTGAAGCTCTTGCCCGCAGAGGGATCGGTGAACTTGCCGTCGATGAAATGGCCGAAGCCGGCCTTGTGCGTATCGAGCCATGCCAGAACATGCTCGTTGCCTTCGGGCGCCGGACCGTAATCCATGCTCATCAAAACATCCTTGACGTGGACCATGGTTTGCCTCTCAGGCCATCGGGTGACGGTAGGCGGCCGAATAGCGACCGGTGACGAAATGCTCGAGCTGACGCTCGATGTCGGCGAGCATCGAACTCGCGCCGATGCGGAAGAGATCGGGTTCCAGCCAGGGCCGGCCGAGTTCCTCCTTCATCAGGATCAGCCAGTTCATCGCATCCTTGGCGGTTTTCAGCCCGCCGGCCGGCTTGAAGCCTACGCGGTAGCCGGTTTCCTCGAGATAGTCGCGCAGCGCACGGATCATCACGAGGCTGACCGGCAGCGTCGCATTGACGTCTTCCTTGCCGGTCGAGGTCTTGATGAAATCGGCGCCGGCCTGCATCGACACCATGGAGGCCTTATAGACATTGCGCAGCGTCTTCAGGTCGCCGGTCGCCAGGATCGCCTTCAGATGCGCCTCGCCGCAGGCCTCGCGCATCGCCGCCACCTCGTCATAGAGCGCCTGCCACTCCTGGTCGAAAACCAGCGCACGGTTGATCACGATATCGATCTCGCCGGCGCCCTCGTCGACCGCATATCTTATTTCGGCGAGCCGTTGCGATAGCGGCGTCAGGCCGGTCGGGAAGCCGGTAGCAACCGAAGCGACGGGAATGCCCGAGCCCTTGAGCGCCTTCACCGCCGCAGGCACCATCGTCGGATAGACGCAGACGGCGCCGACCGTCGGCGGCGCATCCTCCAGGCCCAGCCCTTTCAGCAACGCGTCGCTCAGCGGCCGCATCGCCTTGGCGCAAAGGCGCTGGACGCGGCCGGGCGTGTCATCGCCGGCAAGCGTGGTCAGGTCGATGCAGGTGAGAGCCTTCACCAGCCACGCAGCCTGGTATTCCTTCTTGACCGTGCGGCGTGTCGGCAATGTCGCGGCGCGACGCTCGACGGCGCTCAGATTGACCTGAATCGACTCGAAGGCCTCGGGGCGCAGCGCGGTTCCCGCATGGCGGTGTGAGTTTCGGATCATCTCTGGCTCGGCAAGGGCAACCGCTGACCTTTGCATCGACTCTTCTCCACTTGACCGCCACAACACAGATACATAATGTTACACATATAACATTATGTGACAATCCTTACATCCGGACGTCAGGTCATCACCCGACGTGCCACCATCCGCGCAGCGGATCGTACCACAGGGAGGGATTGATGAGCAGGATTGGAATGCGAAGCGACAGGCTCGACAGGCTCGCCGCCATGCTGCTCAGCCAGAGCCATCTGAAACTCAGTGCCGTGGCGGCCGAGCTCGGCGTCTCGGAAATGACTGTTCGCCGCGACGTGACGGAATCGGGCGGCCGCTTCGCCTGCCTGGGCGGGCACGTGATCGGCGCGCAGAACGACATTGTCGGCGACTATGTGCTGGAGAAGGAAACCGACCAGCACGCCGCCGCCAAGGAGGCTGCCTGCGCGAAGGCGGTGAAGCTTCTCGACAACGACGACACCATTTTCATCGACTGCGGCACCACCACCCCCCGCCTCGCCTCACTGATCC
>JAEYXI010000517.1 GCA_023428515.1 Pseudomonadota bacterium
GCGCCCGCCTCCTGCTCCTTCAGCATCCCGATGATCTGTTCCTCTGTGAACCGTGAGGCTCGCATCGTCCGTCTCCGTGATCGACGGACTCTACCTAAATCTGGAGGAGGATCAGGGGCTCAGGTCAGCTCTTCGGGCCCACGACCCTTCGGTGCGGATCGTCGTGCTTACCGGCTTTGCCAGCATTGCGACGGCCGTCGAAGCGATCAAGCTCGGCGCGCGCCACTATCTTCCTAAACCCGCCAACGCCGATGACATCGAGAGAGCTTTCGCGCGCGTAGAGGGCGACGTCTCCGTTCCGCTGGAGGGCCGGCCGACATCGCTGAAGAATCTTGAATGGGAGCGCATCCACGAAACGCTGGTGGAGACAGATTTCAATATTTCCGAAACGGCGCGCCGGCTCGGCCTGCATCGGCGGACCTTGGCGCGGAAGCTTGAGAAGCGGCAGGTGAAGTAGCAGGCCGCCGGTTAGCGCCAGGACAAGACATTGGCTCTCTTCCGGATAGCTGACGTTCGGCTTTGCGCTCCCATTTCGGCCATTAATCTAGCGACGGCATCGGCCGAAAAGCGGACATCAGCGACTTGGGGCTCAAAGGCCCCTTTGCGCCACTTGCGGACGTTAGGAGCGGGCCGGAAAACATACATCTACTAGACGAGGCCGCCCTGCTCTATGACACTGCTAACACAGTCGCAGTGACCGAAACTGTCACGCCTGCATACCCGGAGGCGGCCGACCGCCGTAGGCTCGGCAGCGAATCCTTCCAGCCGAGATACTGCGTCGCTAGTCAGGTCCCGGTCGACGGAAGACTGCACACGATACCCGTCCGGCCGGAGCTTGTGCAGTGCGTCTAGTGATCGTAGCTCGACCAAGACCTTAACGGACTATCGGTCGTCTTTGCACTCATGGGGACCCCGGCGATCAGAAGAACGGCTCGGCTAACAATTCCGACTTGCGGAGCGGAAGACTGAGGCCATGGCGCTTCAGCGTCTTCTCGATCAGGTCGTGCAGCCATGGCGGCGCGAACGGTGAAGGCACGACGCCTTGCACGAGTTCGTGGAGATCGACTTGCAACATCAACCCCGCTGGCGGGTCCTCGATCGAGAGCCGCTTGAGGACGGCGCGGACCTCCGCCTCGTGCGCAAGGGATTTGCGTTTGGTGTAGATGCGCTCGTAAGGGCCTGCGAACGCAGTCTTGAAGTCGAGATATTGGACGTGGGCGACCTCGACATCGGCCGCATCGCCGAGAGCGTTTTCGAGCGCTTCGGCCGTTGTCTGTATCATGACTCCCGGCTGCGGCGGCGGGCAGTAGAGCCGCCAGAGCGCTTCTGACTCGACGCTGTTCCCATGCCAGCAATTCGCGAAGGTGCGGTGGCGTTCGCGCTCGACACCCATCCGCATTTCGCTGAGCAGCCGCGCCGATTCATTCACAAGCTCCTCTTCCGTCGGCGGTTCAGCGCGTCCCGGAACGGTGCTGATCGCCTCGCGGAAGAACGAGAGGTAGTGGTTGTCCCAGACCGCTTGGCGCTCAGCAAGGCCTGACGCGAATTCGAACGGGTCGCCCAACTTGTCGGAGCGTGCGAAGAAGAGGGTGCGATCCTCCAGCAGCGACAGAAACTTCGCGAGATCCATGTAGCGCCAGAGCTTCTGGGTCGGGACGCAGCGTCGGTCGGCGTGCCACGACCAGTAGATGTGCGAGGCTAGCCCGACGAGTGTGTTCTGGCAGCACGCCCCGACATAGGTTGGCGCGCCGTCCGCGTCATAGCCCGCGAGTGCGGGTTTGGGTGCGATGATCTTCATGCCGCAGCGGCCACAGACGTCGTAGGAGTGGTAGACGAGGCGGCGGAGGGCGGGCGTGAAATTGACGTTCGACTTCATGGCAGGTTGAGCTTCTCAGGCGGCAGCGAACAGGCTTCAAACCATAGAGACTGACACGCGTCAGGGCGAGCGAGAGCTTTGGAATAAACAATCCCAGATTGCGTGTTCTGCTAGTAGTGATAGGCTCCGACGCGGGGGGATGCGTGTATATTTCTGAGATCAAGATAGAGAATTTCCGGCTGTTCGGCGCGGGTAGCGATGCCTTTGTGCTGCCGCTCAAGCCGGGTCTCACCGCCCTTGTCGGCGAAAACGATGCGGGCAAGACGGCCGTCATCGACGCGCTGCGGTTCGTCCTCGGCACGCGTGATCAGGAACTGCCCCGCATCGAACCCACGGACTTCCATCGGCCATCCGGCGGCGAGCAGTCGGAGCAGATCAGCATAAGGCTAACGTTCAAGGCGTTGACGGTTCACGACCGAGCGGCCTTCTCCGAGTATCTGACCTACCTGACATGTGGTGACGGCACCGACACGGCCCTGATCATCACTTGGATCGCACGCCGCAACACAAAGGAAGGCGTGTCGCGCCGAACCCTGCAGCCGGAGTTGCGTACAGGAGCGAACGGCGACGGTCCGGTGCTCGATGGCGGCGCACGCGCTCTCCTGACGGCGACATATCTCCGGCCACTGCGCGACGCGGAACGCGCGATGAGCGCTGGCCGCGGATCGCGCCTCTCGCAGATCCTCCAGCACACGAAGGAGATCAAGGAGACGGGCGTCGCTTTCGACGCGAAGGCTGGGCCGCCCGCGGATCCCGCAACGCTCAGCGTTCTAGGCGTCGGAGACTACGCGAGCTTCCTCTTCGGAGACAGCGAAGGGATCAAGCAAGCACGCAAGAAGCTGAACGAGGAATTCCTCAAACCGCTCTCCTTCGCCAATGACCTACTGAATGCGCGGATCGCCGTCAGCGGCAGCCGCGACGATGCGGTTCGCCTCCGTCAGCTTCTCGAAAAACTCGAACTCGCGCTCGTCGCGTCCGAGAACGCGGATGCCGCCCACACGCGGGGCCTCGGGTCGAACAACCTCCTCTTTATGGCGTGCGAGCTCCTGCTGCTCGCGGCAGAGAGCGACGGCTTTCCGCTCCTCCTCATCGAGGAGCCCGAGGCGCATCTGCATCCGCAGCGTCAGCTTCGCCTCATGGCTTTCTTTCAGGAGCAGGCCGACAAGGTCCGCGCCGACGGTCAGCAGATCCAAATCCTCGTCACGACCCACAGCCCGAACCTCGCTTCGGATATCCGCCTTGATAACCTGGTCATGATTGAGGGTGGCCGGGCCTTCCCGATGGGGCCGGAGCAGACGCAACTCAGCGCGTCCGACTATCGCTTCCTCGAGCGGTTCCTCGACGTCACGAAGGCGAATCTCTTTTTCGCCCGCGCCGTCATGATCGTCGAAGGCGACTCCGAGACGATCCTGCTTCCGGTCATCGCGCGCCTCCTCGGGCGTGACTTCCACCAGTACGGCGTTTCCCTCGTGAATGTCGGCGGCGTTGGTCTCGGCCGTTTCGCCCGGATCTTCATGCGCAAGAACCCCGAAGCTTCAGGTGTCATCGGCGTTCCCGTGGCGTGTGTCACCGACCTCGACGTCATGCCGGACCAGGCGCCCTGGATCGTCGGCAAGCTGAAAGACGGCGAAGAGGTCCCCGCTATCAAGAAAGGCGGTCGCCAGTGGCGCAGGAAGGCGGACTTCCCCAACGACAAGCTTGAAGAACGCCGGAAGGAACGCCGCGAGAAGGCGTCAGGCCAAAAGGTCGAAACCTTCGTCGCCGGCGATTGGACGCTCGAATTCGACCTAGCGCTTCACGGCCTCAGCCCGGAGGTTTGGCTCGCAGCTCACATGGCCTTCGAAGACGACAGGCTCGTTGAAGGGAAGACCACGAAGAAGGTGGTGGCCGAAGAATGCGAAGCCGACTTCAAGGCGCTCGTCGAGCGGGAGCTAAGCTCCGAAACGTTCGCCTCACACGTATACGCGTTGTTCGAGAAGGACAGAGCCTCGAAAGCGATAGCGGCGCAATATCTTGCGGAGCATCTGGAGTGGCTGATCCGGGAAAAAAAATGGACCGCGGCCGGCCTCCTGAAGAAGCTGCCGCCCTACGTCATTCAAGCCATCGAACACGTCACGGAGTCGTTCCCGAAGGGGGAAGAATTTGGGGACAACGCACCAAAGGACGACGGAGCGCCGGAATCGGAGGACGAACTTGCAGCCGATGGTCTCGATCCCGAGCCGGAGGAAGAGGAGGCCGTATGACCGAACCCTTCCAGCGGCAGCCGTTCGCGATCGCCGAGGAAGACATCGCCTGGGCTTCTGAGTTGATGGGCCTTGGCCCCGACGGCTTCGCGAAAGTCGGCGATGACGAAAGCCGCCTCGCCGCGATCCGCAATATGGATACCGTTGACTTTGAGGCGTGCCCCGGTAGCGGAAAGACGACCCTGCTCGTCGCCAAGCTCGCGATCCTCGCAAACCGCTGGCGGCATTCCCGCCAGGGCATCTGCGTCCTCTCCCATACGAACGCGGCCCGGAATGAGATCGGCACGCGTCTCAGCGCCTCCCGCGTCGGCGGTGCCCTGCTGCGCTATCCGCACTTCGTTGGCACGATCCATTCGTTCGTAAACGAGTTTCTGGCGGTGCCGTGGCTCCGTTCCAAGGGCAATCCAATCAAGGCGATCGACACACAGATCGCGCTGCGGGAGCGCATGAAGCGGCTGGACCGGAAGTGGAAGGCAGCGATGGATGCCCGAAGGCTTTCAGAGTTTTCGCTGATGTACGAGCGCATCGATTATACGGCCGATAACAAGGGCAAGCTCGGGCCGGAAACCCCGATGGTGCAGGCCATGGTCGCGGCGACCAGAGCCTCCAGCGAGGCGGGATATTTCTGCTACGATGAGATGTTTGTTTGGGCCAATGAGCTTCTTGATCAGCGGCCCGACGTCGCCGCGGCGCTTCGTGAGCGCTTCCCCTTCGTCTTCGTCGACGAGGCGCAAGACAACAGCGAACTCCAGTCGAGCCTTCTGTACCGTGTGTTTCTTGACGGCGGAAACCCGTCACGTCGTCAGCGCTTCGGCGACTCAAATCAGGCCATTTACAACGGCGCCTTCGATCAGAGCGGCGCGAATACGGACCCGTTTCCGAGCGCGAAGAAGTTCGACCTGCCGCGCAGCTATCGCTTTAATCAGGCAATCGCCGACCAGGTGAAAGGTCTCGGCGTCTTGCCGCAACCGCTCATCGGCTCGGGCCCGAACTCATCAGGTATCACAGCCGAGTCGAAGGCTCCGATGGTCTTCCTTTTCGACGACGATACCGTCGAGGACGTGCTACCGCGTTACGCGTCGCACCTCGTCGAGCAATTCGCTATCGATGAACTAAGGGCAGGAACCTACGTTGCAGTAGCAGGTGTTCACGAGTCGGATCGCACGGAACCCGTCCCATGCGCTATGGGCGACTACGCGCCGCAGTATGATGCAGCATGCGCCCGCCGTGACGCCTCCCAGGCCACGTTTGCGCAGTATCTCGCGCGCGCCCGCTTCGAGATGGGGGGGGCGGGCAACGTCTTCCCACTGGTCCATGCGACCGCCTCGGCTGTGCTTCGGCTGGCGAGCATCGCTGGCGCAGACCTCAGTCTCTATAGCCGGAAGTCACCGCATAGGCGCGTACTCGAACTGCTCGACGGCAACGCGGCGAACTACAATGGGCTCGTGGAACTGATTCTCAGTCGGAAAGGGGATATAGCAAAGGAGGAATGGGAAGTGACCGGGCGCGCACTCGCCATCTCCGTTGCGGAGGCCATCGCGGAAAACGCCCTGTCTGCCACGCATGCGTTTCTCGCTTGGCCCGAACTCGGCAGTGGCGCGGAGCTTGAAGCAGCAGTCGCCACTCCGCGCACCGACAACCTGTTTAGCTACCCGCATGACGAACCGAAGGTGCACATACGCCTCGGCTCCATTCACTCCGTCAAAGGCGAGACCCACACGGCAACGCTCGTACTGGATTCCTTCTACTACGGCCACCACCTCAGCGAACTGAAGCCGTGGCTTCTCGGCGTGCGCTCGGGCGGCATGAAGAACGAGATCAAGATGGAGGGGCCCCGGCTACTCGGCCGATTGAGACTGCACTACGTCGCCATGACGCGGCCCTCGCATCTGCTTTGCATCGCCATGAGGAAGGACGCCTTCACCGACGTCGAGCTTGAGGTGCTGAAGGGCCGCGGCTGGCAGATTGTCGACTGCTGCGCCATGCGGCAGGCCGCCGCAAAATCCGCATAGCGGCTACCTAGCGTACGCGACGAAACGATAAAATGCACCAATGACGCATGGTAAGAAGCCGCCCGCGGTCGCCATGGTGCAAGCGAATGACGCGAAGGTGCACCATCGGTCTGCCACCGGCCCCGATTGCGCCGTTGGGCTAGTGATGGGCATCTCCCGCCTCGATGACCGGCTTGGGGTGGGAAAGGGACAGGCAGCTTTCAAGGCCGGGCCTGCTGTAGCAGACGCACAGCGACCGGCTCTCGCTCCCAATGACGGCTTGCGAGGCGGTTTGTGCCTCGTTTTGGGTTGCTCACGGCCTGTCGTTTCTTTGCGTTCGGTCGAACGTCGCTCGCGCCGCGCGAAAGCTGTCCACGTTCTCGACGATCCACGTCCACAGGGGCACCATTCGGACCAGCAGTTCTAGGCCTGTCTCGGACAGTGCATATTCGACGTGAGGGACAACCTCTTCAAAGTCGTGGCGGATCACCAACCCGTCTCGCTCTAAGTGTCGGAGTGTGCGTGTCAGCATCCGCTGAGTAACGCCGTGCATTCGCTTAGCGAGCTCCGAGTGGCGCAACTGTCCGTATACGCCAAGAGTGTGGATAACACCGAGAGACCAGCGATTGCCTGCATGCGCCAATACCTCTCGCCGCACCCCGTCGTCATCTTCCTTAAGGCCGTCGCAAACGGTCTGGGAATATTTGAGGACGTCTTCTCTACTTAGCGATCTGACCCCAGTATCACGCATGTACCCTTCTTTCGCGTTCGCCGATGAGTTGCCAGATGAACGCGGCAACCGGAATTGAACGAGTCAGAATATGAACGATGCCGAATCCACCGTGAAGTCACGGAATATCCTCGTACTGGGCGCTGGCGAGCTTGGGATGCCGGTCCTGCGCGACTTGGCGCGTCGCGCGAGGAATATTGACGGCGCCAAGATCAGCGTGCTGCTGCGCGCCAGCGCCGTCGCGTCCGACGCGCCAGCCAAGCAGCGCGACATCTCCGAAATTCGCGCGTCGGGTGTCGAGATCGTCGTCGGCGATCTGGTGAATAGCTCGATTGACGAATTGGCGTCGGTGTTCTCGCGCTATGACACGGTGATCGGCTGCGCGGGCTATGCGGCCGGCATCGAAACGCCGATGAAGCTCGCCAAGGCGGCACTGCAGTCCGGCATCCCGCGCTACTTCCCATGGCAGTTTGGTGTCGACTTCGAAGCGATCGGCCGCGGCGGCCCACAGGATATTTTCGATGCGCAACTTGATGTGCGCGAACTCTTGCGTTCGCAGGACAAGACCGAGTGGGTCATCATCTCGACCGGCATGTTCATGAGCTATCTTTTCGAGCCGGAGTTCGGCGTTGTCGATCTGGAAACCAGTGAGGTCCACGCGCTCGGCAGCCTCGACACCGCCGTGACGCTCACCACTCCCTACGATATTGGCGTTCTGACGGCCGAGATCGTGTTTTTCGAGCCGACCATCCGGAATGAGATTGTGTTCCTGGCCGGAGACACCGTCACCTACAGCCAAGTTGCGGACAAGCTCGAGGCGGCGCTGGGCCGCCCGTTCAAGCGGTCGGTATGGAGCGTGCCCTTCCTCATGGAACAGCTGGCGAGCGATCCGACGAACATGATGCGCAAGTATCGCGCCGCCTTCGCGATCGGTCGCGGAGTCTCCTGGGGCAAGGCGGGCACGTTCAACGAGCGCCAAGGCATCCCCGTCACCGACGTCTCGGCTCTGATCGATACCGATCTGCGCGCCGGCGAGCGTCGCGAATAATCCCCGGAGCGGGCGGCCCGTTGTACGCCGGTCGAAGCAGCACCGAAGCGCCACGGGCGTGGCTTGTCCGAGACAGGCAGCGCCACGTGCCGGGACGGATGGGCAGGGCCTGACGTGGAGCCTTGAACTACGAACGGCCGCTTCCGGCAGAGGCTCGCATCTGTCGCAATGACCGAAATGGGGTCGGCTGCAGAACAGCCGCTATCTGCACAGCGGCAGCCAAAACCGGCCAGTCCGCTCCCGGCCCCAAGCCGGCCATTCGTCGTCATCGCAGCGAGTTAATGCTTCTGCCGCCTCCGCAGGTTTGAACTTGAGCTGTCTCAGAGTGTGATCTGATCCCCGGAAACTGGACCTGACGTTGCCCTTCCCGGCTAATCCAGCTTGAAGTTCGTTCTGGCCCATTGATGAGGACCAGAACATGAGGCGCAGCCGATGGCACCGTCGGACATCAGATACAACACCCAGGGCGCATAGGCGACGCAGGCGACAAGATTATAAGCAAGGACGCACACCGGCCCGACCGAGCGCGCGCTTGGCGAGCAGGTCCACGAGGCATGAATGAAGGCGGTGAGGACGACGAGAAGCAGCGAGGCGAGTGTCATTGATATCCCCTTGGCGCACCGCGCGCCGGTTGATCTCGACGTCTCCTCTGACCTGAGCCCCTGATCTTCCTCCAGATTTGAGTAGAGTCCGTCGATCATGGAGACGGACGATGCGAGCCTCACGGTTCACAGAGGAACAGATCATCGGGATGCTGAAGGAGCAGGAGGCGGGCACTAAGACCGCTGACGTCTGCCGCAAGCACGGCATCTCCTCGGCGACCTTTTACAAGTTCAAGGCCAAGTTCGGCGGCATGGACGTGTCCGATGCCCGGCGGCTGAAGGCGCTTGAGGAGGAGAATGCGCGGCTGAAGCAGCTGCTGGCGGAACAGATGCTCGACAACGCGATCCTGAGGGATGTCAGCTCAAAAAAATGGTGACGCCCGATGCGAGGCGCAAAGCCGTGGCTCATGCCTGTGCGGCGCACGGGGTGAGCCAGCGTCGGGCGTGCAAGGC
>JAEYXI010000529.1 GCA_023428515.1 Pseudomonadota bacterium
GCTCTTCGCAGTCGATGGCGCCTTCGTTCGGATCGATCCTGAATAGCTGGCAGCGGCCGTCAGCCGCTTCGCGGTCGACAATGTGCATGGCGGGCGCCCGGCGGCGATCTCAATCACCCAGGCGACCGAGGTCGGCACGATCTATGGCCTCGATCATATCCGGGCGATTTCGGCCATCGCCAAAAAGCATTCGCTGCCGCTGCACATGGACGGCGCGCGTTTCGCCAACGCTCTGGTCGGCCTCGAAACGACGCCGGCCGAGATGACCTGGAAGAGCGGCGTCGACCTCGTCTCCTTCGGCGGCACCAAGAACGGCTGTTGGTGCGCCGAGGCCGTCATCATCTTCGACCTCGACCAGGCGAAAGACTTCGGCTTCATCCGCAAGCGCGCCGCGCAGCTCTTTTCCAAGTCGCGCTTCATCGCCGCGCAGTTCGACGCTTATTTCGAGGACGGTCTGTGGCTGGAGACGGCCGCGCACGCCAACGCCATGTCGGCGAGGCTCGCAGGTCATATCGAGGCGTCGAAAAAGGCGCGACTTGCCTGGCAGCCCGAAGCCAACGAGGTCTTCGCCGTCATGCCGGTGAAGACGGCGGAAGCGCTGCAGGAGAAAGGCGCTCGCTTCTACGACTGGCATACGCCGGCGAGCTTCGGAGGCGACATCCAACCCGGCGAAAAGCTCTGGCGCTTCGTCACCAGCTTCGCGACCGCAGCGGACGAAGTCGACCGGTTCGGCGAGTTGGTCGCCTGAACAAAAAAAGCGGCGCCTTTTCGGCGCCGCTTCCGTCTCGATAAGAGACCGGTTGAGGTTAGGCCGCGGCCTTCGCCTCGATCTGCTTGGCCTGACCGCCATTGGCGATCTCGATCTTGCGCGGCTTCAGTTCCTCGGGAACCGTGCGCTTGAGGTCGATGTGGAGCAGGCCGTTCTTGAGTTCGGCGCCAAGCACGTTCACGTGGTCGGCAAGCTGGAAGCGGCGCTCGAAGGTACGGGCCGCGATGCCTCGGTAAAGCACCTCGGACCCCTCGCCGTTGGCCTCGTCCTTGCGCTCGCCCTTGACGGACAGAACGTTGCGGTGAGCCTCGATGGCGATGTCTTTCTCCGAGAAGCCGGCAACGGCCATGGAGATGCGGTAGGCGTCCTCGCCAGTACGCTCGATATTGTAGGGCGGATAGGACTGGCCGCTGTCAGGCTGCGCGAGCGAGTCGAGCATGGTGAAGAGGCGGTCGAAGCCTACGGTCGAGCGGTAGAGCGGGGAAAAATCGACATGACGCATGGTTTGTTCTCCTGTTGAGCAACATGGTTGTGCGTTTGGCCTTTGGAGGAACCCTCAATGGCGTTCCTGCCGGACCAGCAGCCCCTGAAACGGCGGCTGCAAAGGTCATTTGGGAAGGCAAAAACCGCATTTCAAGGCTCATTCCGGCCTGTCCGAGGCTCGAATTCGGATGAACAGGAGATGAACCGCCGCTTCGGATCGCGTTCAGGACACCCGGCTTAGTTTCGCTCGTAACGACGCGATGCAGGAGCAGCATCGCAATGAGTTCGAGCCGGGTGCAACGTCCCTTCCCCCGGATCGACCGAGGCCGGGAGACCGCGGAAACGGTCTTCCGGCCTTGTCATTTGTGGAAATGTCGCGGCAACTCGTTCCTTGCTTTCTCGTTTCCCGCTTTCTATCACCTGACAGCGCCGGATTGGCCACGGCGCACCCCTTCGACGCGAAAGCGCTCCATGACGGACATCTTCCACGAGATTCCCAGCAATCCAGCGCCTGAGAAGGCGACCGGCGGCTACTTCGCCGGCTTCGACGGCAAGAAGCTGCGCTATGGGCGCTTCCCGGCCGTGGCGCGCCCGCTGAAGGGCACCGTCATCGTGCTCGCCGGCCGCAACGAGTGCATCGAGAAATATTTCGAGACCGCAAGAAACCTGTCCGAACGCGGCTTCACCACGGCGATCTTCGACTGGCGCGGCCAGGGCGGCTCGGAGCGGCTGCTGCGCGATCCGCAGCGCGGCCATGTCAGGGACTTCGGCGACTATGTGAAGGACCTAGACCGCTTCTTCGAAGAGGTCGTGCTGCCCGACTGCCGTGGGCCATATTATGTGCTCGGTCATTCGACCGGCTCGCTGATTGGGCTGCTCGCCACGCCATCGCTGGTCAACCGCGTCAGGCGCATGGTGCTGGTCGCGCCGTTCTTCACCTACACCGGCTTCCCGCTCACCATGTCCGCGATCGGCCGCATCGCCGGCGTGCTTTACTGGATGGGGCTCGGGCGCATGTACGGCGCCTGGGGCCCGCGTCCCAGGCGCTCGCCGCCCTTCGCGACCAATAAGCTGACCACCGACATCGGCCGCTACCGCCGCAACATGGAACTCTACGAGAAATACCCGAAGCTGGGGCTTGGCGGCCCGACTGTTTCCTGGATCCGCGCCGCCTGCAAGGCGGTCGACATCGTGCAGGACCCGGAATTCATGCAGCGCATCAACATACCGGTGATGTTCGTCGGCGCCGGCAATGACGAGATCGTCTCGACCCGCGCCATCGCCGACTACGCGCGCCGCTTGCGCGGCGGCCAGATCCTGACGATCGCCGGCGCCCGCCACGAGCTGCTGCAAGAAGCCGACATCTTCCGCGAACAGCTTCTTGCGGCATTCGACGCTTTCGTGCCCGGCAATGACGAGGTCTTCGAAGGCGCGTGATCACCGCTGAAGCGCATCTCGGTCTGCCACGTTCAATTGTTTTTACGCAAGTCAGCCGGCCGGATCGTCCCGGCCGGCGTGCAGCACGGCCATCGCAGCGGCATGCAATTCCGGCGTTGCGGCGGCGACTATGCCGCCACCGTCTTCGGCTCGGCCGCCGTTCCACTCCGTGACCATGCCGCCCGCCGCCTCGATGATCGGGATAAGCGCGACGATGTCGTAGGGCTGCAGCCCGACCTCGACGACGAGGTCGACATTGCCGGCGGCGAGCATCGCATAGGCGTAGCAATCGGTTCCGTAGCGCGGCAGCCGCACAGCCTTCTCCAGCCGGTCATAGGCCGTGCGCCGGTCCCCCTGGAACAGCGCCGGCGTCGTCGTGCAGAGCGTTGCTTCGGCAAGCGAGGTGGTCTTGCGCGTCGACAGACGCTGCCGCTTGCCGGCCCCGGCTCCGTGCGGGCCTTCATACCAGGCCTCGCCGCCGGTCGCGTAGAACAACTCGCCGATAAAGGGCTGCGCCATCATGCCGGCGACGGCGTCGCCCTTTTCGGTCAGGCCGACCAGGGTGCCCCAGAGGGGGATGCCCGAAATGAAGGAACGCGTGCCGTCGACCGGATCGATCACCCAGACATGATCGCTCGACAGGTTCTCCGAGCCGAACTCCTCGCCGAGGATGCCATGGCCCGGATGCTCGGCGCGGATCAAAGCACGGATCGCCTGCTCCGCCTCGCGGTCGGCCTCGGTCACCGGATCGAAGCCGCCTTCCAGCTTGTTCGATATGTCGCCGTAGCGACGGAAACGAGGCAACGTTTCCTGCCCGGCAGCCGCCGCGATGCGCCTGAAAAACTCGACGGAAATCTTCAAGAGCACCTCCTAGCGGCCCGATCCGAACTCACACACAGGAGCGGCGCGAATTTCAGAATCGAGGGAACACTAGCAACTCTGCCTTCCGGTGTCGTTTCGATTTCGAAGTTCGTCGAAGAGCGGTGAGAGCCCTGGCGTGCCTTCGAAATCACAACGTCGACGGCAAAACTGGTGCAAAAATACAACTATCATGCGCTTTCGGGGCGTTTTTCCCTATATGTCCGACAAAAGCGCTCGGGAATTGTTGACATTTGTGCATCGCACAATAGTCTTTGAGTCGGACAGTTTGTTCTGTCCATGCCCTCCTTGGGCGTTTCCTCCCTAGACTTCGACCGCGTCGGTAACGATGCGGTCTTTTTTTGACCCCGCATTTCCGACCGCCTGATCCCGTCGAACGGAAACCTATCTATTCGGCGGCGAGCGGCCTATCCAGCGGCGTGTCGAGGAAATAGTGGGCGGGCATCGCCATGAGCTCGGCCGAGAACCGCGTGAGATCATCGGCCAGGGCATCGAAGCCCGACGACTTCTGCAGCGTCCTCTCATTCATGTAGAGGCCGCGATTGATCTCGATCTGCAGGGCGTGCAGCCCGCGCGCCGGCCGGCCATAATGTTCGGTGATGATGCCCCCGGCATAGGGCTTGTTGTGCGCAACCCCATAGCCCATCGAGACCAGCAGCGAGATCGCGGTCTCGGTCAATGCGCGCGTCGCCGAGGCGCCGAAGCGGTCGCCGATGATGAAGTCCGGCCGCACCCCGTTTTCGCCGACGCGGATGCTCGCGGGCATGGAGTGGCAGTCGATCAGCACGCCGTAGCCGAAGCGCGAATGGGTACGGGTGAGCAGGCGCTTCAGCGCGTCGTGATAGGGCTTGTAGACCGATTCGATGCGGCCGACGGCCTCGGCCAGCGGCAAACGGCCGGGATAGATATCGAGCCCCTCGCCCACCAGCTTGGGGACGGTCCCCAGCCCGCCGGCCACGCGCGCCGAGCGGATATTGGCAAAGGACGGGACCGGTTCGGCGAACATCCTGGGGTCGAGTTCCCAGGGTTCACGATTCACGTCGAGATACGCGCGAGGAAAATTCGCGGCGAGCAGCGGAGCGCCGAGCGGCACCGCCGCGCCGAACAACTCGTCGACGAAACAATCCTCCGAGCGGCGGATCGCCATGCGGTCGAGCCTGGTGAGTTCGAGGAAACGCTCCGGATAATGATTGCCGCTGTGCGGGGAGTTGAAGACGAACGGGACGCGCTGTTCGGCGCTCTCGCGAATTTCGAAGGGCGGCACCGCCGAGAAATCGTCGGCCGGCGTCATGGCCACAAGCTCGATGACAACATGCGCCGAAACTGACATCTGGCGGCCCTGCTGTCCAGCGCGCTGCGAACCCTCTCCGCGAGGAGCCGGTCAACAACATTCACTTGATGTTTACCCTCCTGACTTCATATACAACATGGTTAACGGGTCTGCTTGGGAACGACCCGGTGGGCGATTCGGACGGGATTTGAATGGCACGCATTCTTCTTGCGGAAGACGACGACGACATGCGTCGGTTTCTGGTCAAGGCGCTCGAACGCGCCGGTTACGACGTGAGCGATTTCGACAATGGCGCCAGCGCCTATGAGCGGCTGCGCGAGGAGCCCTTCTCGCTGCTGCTGACCGACATCGTCATGCCCGAGATGGACGGTATCGAGCTCGCGCGCCGCGCGACCGAGATCGACCCCGACCTCAAGGTGATGTTCATCACCGGCTTCGCGGCGGTGGCGCTGAACCCCGACTCCAAGGCGCCCAGGGACGCCAAGATCCTGTCGAAACCCTTCCACCTGCGCGACCTCGTCAACGAGGTCGAGAAGATGCTGCAGGCCGCCTGAGGGACGGGCTTTTTCGCCGCACATTTTAAGCGCCGGGACCGTCAAACCCGCTATTGACGCGCCGTGGCAAAAGTGGTGTATGCGCGGCTTCGGATGGGCGTGTAGCTCAGCGGGAGAGCACTACGTTGACATCGTAGGGGTCACAGGTTCAATCCCTGTCACGCCCACCATCCAAGCCCCGAAAATCGCGAAGTTACTCGGTTCGCCCGACCGACGAATTTCTGCCGGGCGCAACTCGACTGGCACGCAAATCTGTCCTGACTTGTCGGAACCGGCATCCCTAGTGGGTCCCAATCCGGCAAATAGTCGTCGATCGCCTGGTTGCCTGCAGCCATGTAATCGGGGTCGAATCTGGGCATAGGAATCGGTGATGCCGGCCGCCTTCCAGGCAAGGCTACTATACAAACGTCCTGCTCTCCTTCAGATCACCAACCGCGCCTTTCGCACCGAAAAGGCTTCTGCAAAGCGGTCAGGCGCCCGGCATTCCATGCCTCGCAGCCGGGCGAGGCTCCTGAAAGTCTCGGGATCGAACCAATCCTTAGATCGCTGAGTGCCGAAATGGGCCATCAGCAACGACGACTTCTGGTCCATGATCTCTTCGCTGAGTGGGAAGTAGACATTTGGCTGGCTTATGTCCCCATCCCATTTGGGGATCTCGTATTCCAGGATGAGGTGATCGCGAAAAAGGTTCCATGTGATCTCGTTTACCTGCCGGTGGTCTTGATGCGCGTCCGCGCGAGCGTGAGTAAAGATCACATCGGGAGCACAGTCCGATCTAATGACGGAGAGCCATTCCTTGATGTTCCGACTTTGAGACGGGAAATAGCTGTCATCGAAAGTTCCAAATTCGGTCCGATACGCCGAAGCGCGATCGAGGAAGGCCGCCGCAGAGGCTTCAGCCTCGTCCGCGCGTCGTCCCTTTGCCGAACAGACGCACCACCGGACCGAGACGCTGCGGTTCGTTCGCATCAGGCTCAGAATTGTGCCGCCGAGTCCGATCTCGATATCGTCACAATGGGCACCAATGCAGAGCAGTGACAACGACTCGCGATCGGCTGCGAATTTCAGGCCGTTCATTGGATGACCATGGAAAACGGGATCTCAGCGTGCTGCTGCTCCTGGGCACGCACCTGCCAGGGAGTCTGACCCTTTTCGACCATTTCCTCCAGCGCCTGCCAATCCCGCAGCGTGTCCATGGAGCGCCAGAAACCTTCATGTTTGTAAGCCATCAGTTTGTTCTCGCGGATGAGACGGCTGAATGGTTCGATGACCAGTTCCTCACCGGGACGCATGTACTCGAATATTTCCGGTCGGAAGAGGAAATAGCCGCCATTGATCCAGATGTCGGAACGGTCGGAGGTGCGGAACTCGAGGACTTGCCCCTCGGGATCGATATCTGCCAGGTGATAGGTGAGCGGCGGTCGCACTGCCAGGAAGCAGGCGACCTTGCCGCTGCGCTTGAAACGCTCGATCATGTCTTCAAGATCGACATCACTCAGACCGTCACTGTAGTTAGCCATGAACATGGGCTCGCCACGCAGATGGTCCCTCACGGCCCAGAGGCGCTCACCGATATTGCGCCAGATGCCGGTATCGATGAGTGTGACCCGCCAGTCGGGGTTCATCTGGCCGATCAGTTGAACCTTGCGACCGCCCTCGGAAATCGTGCAATCGCCGAAAGTCTGCGGCCGACAATTCAGGAAGAAGTCCTTGATGACGTTGGCCTTGTAACCAAGGCACAGCACGAAGTCGTCGTGCCCATGGTCGGAATAATACCGCATCACATGGTACAGTATTGGCTGATGCCCCAAGGGGATCATCGGCTTCGGAACGCTTTCGGAATACTCGCGAATGCGGGTACCGAGCCCGCCGCAGAAGAGAACGACCTTCATTCGACATGCTCCCGGGGATCGAGGACCGATATGTACGGAATTGGAACGATGAACTTGGCCCCCCATGACGCGACATGGCGCATTTGCCGGACAATCTCCTTCTTGAGATTCCAAGGCAGGATGAGGATGTAGTCCGGCCGAGCCTGGTCGAGGGAGGCAACCGGCAGTATGGGGATGTGCATGCCCGGGGTATAGCGGCCATGCTTGTACGGGTTGCGGTCAACGGTGAAGTCGAGAAAATCAGTGCCTATGCCGCAGTAGTTGAGCAGCGTATTGCCCTTTCCCGGTGCCCCATAGCCGCAGATTCGCTTTCCATCCTGCTTGGCGGCGATCATCAAGGCGAGAAGGTCGCGCTTGACCGAGGCGGCCTTCGCAGCAAACCCCAAATAGCCCTCGGTGCTGTCGAAGTGCTGTGCCCTCTCCCGTCTCAGGACCTCGTCAACACTAGACGAGACGAGGTGCGAACTGGCCTTGTGAGCAAGATGAACGCGCAGCGATCCGCCGTGCGTGGCCAATTCCTCGACATCAATGACGCGCAGGTCGTGGCGTCCTGCCATGTGGCAGATCGTGATGAGCGAGAAATACGAAAAGTGTTCGTGGTAGATCGTGTCGAACTGGTTGTCCGCGATCAGGCGCTCCAGATGCGGAAACTCGAGCGTGACAACCCCTTCCAGCTTGAGCAGAAGCTTTATTCCCGCGACGAAATCGTTGAGGTCAGGAACCTGCGCCAGTACGTTGTTGCCGATGATCAGGTCGGCGGCCATTCCTTCGTGAAGCAACGTTGTAGCGAGTTCCTTTCCGAAGAATGCGACTCTCGTGGATACACCCTTGCCGATTGCTACGTCCGCCACATTGGCGGCAGGCTCGATGCCGAGGACCGGCACCCCAAGCGGGCCGAAATGCTGCAGCAGATAGCCATCGTTGCTGGCCAGTTCGATCGCCAAGCTGTTCGGGCCCAGCCCGTAGCGGCGCGTGACCTGCTCGCAATATGTCTTGGCGTGAGCGACCCAACTGGTCGAATAGGATGAAAAATAAGCATACTCGGAGAAGATCATCTCCGGGCTGACATATTGTTTCAACTGAACGAGGAAGCACTCGTCACAAACATAGACATGCAGAGGATAGTAGTACTCCACGCTGTCGAGCAGTTCCTCCGGCCTGAAGTCCTCGCAGAGGGGCGACATGCCGAGATCGACGAAAGTGCGGGTGAGCGGCGATCCGCATAATCGGCACGAGCCGGCGGCTCGGTTTGCCTCACTCGTATGGACAGCCCCTGTCGGTAGAACGTTCATTGGCTTCTCCACGGGCGCCGCTAGCGGCAACAGCAAAGGAGCGTCGCCGCCAATCCCTTGGGGAAGGATACGAGCCAGGCTGACCGAATGCCGATTCCTCAATAAGGCCGACCCGCTCGGCGAATGCGGGCAAAAGGAGAAGCACCTAAGTAGGAGGCTGAAGCGGTCAAGCCGCTATCCGGAGAAGGGAGGCGACTCCGCGGCAAACGTCTCCGCCTATGGGAGTGGCGGGCTACTACCTTCGGTGAACTTCTACAGACAGATCGGGATGCAGACACTGCTGCCGAGGCCTGCCGGACAGGATTTCATGCGGTTTGAGAAGACAGAGTTGGCGGAGGTGGTGGTCGTCGAGCCGACGCCATTGCCGGACGAGCGAGGCTTCTTCGCTAGAACCTTCTGCGAGCGCGAGTTTGCCGAGGCCGGGCTCGAACATCGCTTCGTGCAGCACAGTCAGTCCTGCTCCCTGCGAAAAGGGACTCTGCGCGGAATGCATTTCCAGGATGAGCCTGACCCCGACGTAAAGCTCGTCTCGTGCATCAGGGGAGCGATCTATGACGTCGTCGTCGATAGGCGTCCCCACTCCTCTACTTACGGGCGCTGGCTTTCGGTGGAACTGACGGACGCCAACCGGCGCCAGCTTTATATCCCCGCAGGTTTCGCGCATGGCTTCATGACGCTGTGCGACGACGTCGTCGTCAGTTACCTGATCTCTGCCTTCTACGCCCCTGCCCTCGCGCGCGGCATACGCTATGACGACCCGGCGATCGGAATAAGGTGGCCGGGGCCGGCCACGGTGATATCGGAGCGGGATCTTAGCTGGCCGTATCTTGAAGCAAGCCCATCTCGGACGCCGATGCCAGCAGGTCGTGCTCCTTGAGAATCCCGGCGGCTGCGGCGACCTCCGAAAAAACGAAGCCGGAGCGTTCCGCGATATCCAGCAGACTGCGGCTTCCATCCGACAGATTCAAGATCCACAACAGCACCATGACGTCGTTCTCGGTCTTCCTGCCGCCCAGGGCAGCGTAGAGGCCGCGTCGGCCGAGCTGCGGCTCACCCTTCGGGCAGAGGTTCACCGGAACCCAGTCCTGCTCTACGATCTCGATGACGTCCATGATCAGGCGGTATGTACGCGCCAGATATTCGGGCTTGATGAAGTTCAGATCGTCCCCTGAGGTATGATATTCGGGAAACTCGCCGAAAGCGCTGTTCTGGAGCAGGCCTACCGGCATGTCGAAACCCGGCGAGCAGAACTGGCGCTCATCATAGCCATAAGGCGAGAAATCCCGAACCGCTGCATTCGATCCAAGCCTCGCCAATACATGGGCGAAGGCGCGGTCGATGAACGCGTTGCCGGCGCGGCTTCGTTTATAAGTCGGGCCGCCGCCATCCCCGACGCAAGAAACCACCAGACCGTGGTCAACCTGACCTACGCGGTGTTCGTTTTCAGCCAACCACGCAAGGGCGCCTATGGTGCCCGGAGCGAAGAGGAACCGATAGCTGTAGCGGGTTCGTCGACCTGCGAGGTTACGGGCCAGGAGCGCCAACAGCGCCAGTCCCGAGCAATTGTCGTTGGCCAGCGAGGGATGACAGATATGAGCGCTGAGCAGGAACTCGCGATCGGTTTCCCCTCGATGCACGTATTCCCCATAGTCGAGACATCCATCTTTGAGTTCCGAATCGATGAACACCTCGTAGGGGCCATCGGCAAGCGCGGCCAGTTTCAGATGGCTGATGCAGAAGCCCCATGTCTCGTTATAGTAGGACGTGCGGTAGGGAACGAGGTCCGGCTGCGCGGGCAGGCTGTGAAGGTGCGTCTTCAGTTCGCCCAGCGAGAGGACCGCGTGGACCGGCATGCTGTAGCCGACGACATGCAGGTTGTTCTCCGCGAAATCCACGACCTTTTGTCCGTCGGATGAGCGGATGAACGCATCCCGAATGTTCCACTCCTGCGGCACCGTCCAGTCGAAGATCTGCTCTCCCGTCGAAACTCTATGGCGCTCCAAGGAAATATGGCGAGCGAGGATGTCGAGCGTATCACGCACGCCCTGGCCGGTGATGGAGCGACAGATCGGATAGATTTCGGCGGCCAACCGGTAGATTTCATTTCCGACCGCGTCGGCCGGAGCGGTGACCGGGGTCGGGCTCTGCAAGGCCGGCCTTTCCATCCCTTCGTCGCCGTCAGATTGCCATCGCCGCGGGCTGGCGCTGCTCCCGAACTGCATGACGCAAATCCGCCTGCAGGACACCCTGGCTGATCAGCTGCTGTATATGGGCGATGCGCTGATATCGCGGGCCTTCGAACTCAGTGAGCGTCAAGCTGGATCTGGTGTAGGCGGCATACAGCTGCTTCGCGCCTGCCTTCGCATCCCAACGGGGGATCGCATTCGGCAGCACGCGCGCCAGCTTATCGAAGCTGACCCGATAGGAGCGCTTATCCGGCCCCGCGCCGGGCGCGAAGTCAAGTTTGCAGCCTGGAACGACGTCGGCGACGATCTGGGCGATCTCGCGGATCCGGTAGTTGTGGGCAGTAGTGCCGACGTTGAACGCCTCGTTCCACACCGTCTCGGTTGGTGCCTGCAGGACGGCGAGGAACGCACGAGAGATATCCTCCACGTGCACGATAGGCCTCCAGGGACTGCCATCCGATTTCAGGTAAATCTTGCCTTCCGTCACGGCCCAGGCGACGAGGTTGTTGAGCACGATGTCGAAACGCAGCCGCGGCGACAGCCCATAGGCTGTGGCCGGGCGCAGATAGACCGGACAGAAGCTGCGATCCGCGAGCTCGGCGATCGCGCGTTCCGACAGCACCTTCGACCAACCGTAGGGCGTCACCGGTTTCAGGTCCCCGGTCTCGTCGATCATGCTGTCGCCCGACACGCCGTAGTTGCTGCATGATGAGGCAAAGACAAAACGCCTGACGCCCGCGGCCTTGGCGGCCTGAGCGGCGCGGAGGCTGCCCTGGAAGTTGATGGCGTAAGTGAGGTCGGGATTGAAGTTGCCCAGCGGATCGTTCGACAGGGCAGCCAGATGGATGACAGCATCGAAACCTTTGACGTCCGATGGTTCGATGTCGCGCACGTCCTTGCGCGTCGATGGAATCTTGGCCATCGCGCCGCCTGGATCGTAGGTGCAACGCTCGTAAAGATCGCTGTCGTAGCCGGCGACCTCATGCCCTGCCTCAAGTAGAATCGGCACCATGACGGAGCCCACATAGCCGCGATGTCCAGTCACCAATACACGCATGATCGATGCTCCGCCTGACAGATCAGACAGAAGCTACAGGCGCTGCCAAGCCACAGCGAGGTCACCGATGGGATAGGCAGCGCGCGCGATCAGGAGCGGTTTCGTCCCATCGGCTTAGCTGTTTCATCCAACGGGCGTAGGGAAGCAGGGATGCGCGCGGAACGGTCAGTCCGGTTGTCTCTCCGACTGCACCACCACCATCCAGTCACGATCGCCGGCGCTGTTGCTTGTGGCAGGCGGCCGGAGCGTCTGCGACTGCCCTTCATTCTCCGGCGACCGATGCCACTGACCGCTGGACGGATCGAACCATCGGATGTCGCGTCGGCGTCCCGTCGCGGGCAAGTCGAGCGAGATGTTCCCATCATTGATGATATAGGCGACCATCAACGAAGCGTCGGATGTATTGCCGACATAGGCGACGCTCCCTGGTTGCCGCGTCCCGGACGGATCGCCAGGTAAGATCAGCCACCAGGGGAGCGCTTCGAAGGCAGCCCTGAAATGCCGCATGCTTTCGGATCCCCGACTACCGAGCGCTTCCTTCCAGCTCGTGTCCGCGGCGTAGAGCCCAGGGCCGCCGAAATGCCAGATGGGGTTGTTGCCAAAGATGTGTCCGGCAGCTCCCGACAATATTGCCCCATAGGCCTGGCGGCGAAGCATCTCCTCGCCCGCGCCCTGCTCGCTTTCGTAAAATCCCTCGATCGCGATGACGGGCATTGTCTGCTTGTGCCCGGTCCGCGCCCGAACCGCAGCGCCCATGTCATCATATGTGTAGACAGTGTCGAGCGAGAGCCACGCCTCGCCGGCCCAGTAGACCGCCGTCGCCGTATCGCGCGCAGAATGGACTGTATGGAGCGAGCCCTTCGCCACCTGTTCTATTCCCGAAACAATCGCTCGCACCAGCGCCTTGTCGGGGGCGTCGAAGTCACCGCCATGAAGCCAGACGATATTCTTGCGATCGAGAAGGCGCCGGGCGATGAACATGCCATACTGCCGCATACCCTCCTGCCCGGCCTCGACAGCCTCACGAAACCATCCCTCATCGCCTCCGTTTACGCCCAGATAGGCCGGTGCCAGGAAGACCTCGAAGCCGAGTTCCTCTGCGCGCCGCAAGACCCATGCGGCATGATCGAAATAGGCCGGATTCATCGCCTTGAATGCCTTTGTTGCCTCGAATGGAGGATCACCCCAAGCATTGGCCGGGGCTTTGTCGGCGAACTTGTGCTCAACGAGATTGATCAGCAAAGCGTTGAAGCCCCGCTGCTTGCGGTCGGCGAGGTACTCCTCGACCTCGTCACGCCTGAGTTGGGCGATCAGGGACCAGGCCGTATCGCCGTTGACCAGAAACGGTCGGCCCGAATCGTCCTCGAGATATTTGCCGCTCTCACTAATGCGCAACGGAAAGATCGCCTGTCCGCCCTGCCCTGCGGCCAAGGCGGATTGTGGCGTCGTGGCGTGTAGCACGAGCGGAATCAAGACTGCGAACAGCCATCTTGCTGCGATCATTGCGCAGCGACCTTCTGCGGCGCCTCATCCGGCGGGCTGTTGAAGCGCCGATACACGATTTGGGACGGACGGCCGACGAGGTGACGTTCGATCCCATCCTGCAAAGCACGCGCATAGATATCCAATGCAGCGTCCACCGCTTCGATCGCCTGCTCGACGTCAACATCGCTGTGTGCGTAGCTCACCACGAAGGAAGGAGCCAGCAGGCCGCGTCGGATGGTCTCCTGGAGAAAGAGGGTACGGAAAGCCTGCGACGGCTGGCCGTCGCGATCGAGCGTTGCATAGGCCAGGCAGCAGTCACGGCCGACGACCCTGAAGTGGTCCGTAACGCCTTTCGCGCGCAGCGCTTGCTCGATGCCATCCCTCAACCTACGGCCCTGGCGGTAGAGGTGCGGGACGACCGGTTCATCGCGATAGATGTTCATTGTGGCAATGGCGGCCGCCAGCGCGTGGGTTTCGCCGCCGTGCGTGGTCGACAGCAGGAAGACGCGCGCCCGGTCGACATGATCGAGGCCACCGAGCCTCATATATTCCTGCTTGCCCGCGAGAGCCGAGACTGAAAAGCCGTTGGCGAGCGCCTTTCCGAAGCATGAAAGATCGGGTTCGATACCGTACAGCGCCTGAGCGCCTCCCGAGTGCCATCGAAATCCGGTGATCATCTCGTCGAGAATGAACAACGCGCCATTGTCGTGACAGACTTCGCGCAGCGCGTGCAGGTAGCCGGCCGGCGGATCCTCGCCGCGGGAAGGCTCCAGGATGAGCGCAGCGATACGTCCCGGATGCTGAGCAAACAGTGCATTTGCGCTCTCCAGATCGCCATAGCGGAACGGAACCGAGAGTTTGCGGGTCTGGTCCGGAACGCCCGCGTTCACCGCCGTCGTGCCGATGAACCAGTCGTCGGTCGAGAAGAAGGGATGGTCGCCGCAATAGCCGATCAGGTCTCTCCCCGTCCAGGCCCGAGCGAGTCGGACGGCGCCGGATGTCGCATCGGAGCCGTCCTTGCAGAATTTGACCATGTCCGCGCCTGAGATCATGCCGAGAAAGGCTTCGGCGCATTCGATCTCGATGCGATGTGGGCGGGTGAAATTGCAACCGAGCTCCATCGCGTCGCGCACGGCGGCGAGTACGTTGGGATGCGCATGACCGAGCCCGACCGCGCGATTGCCCATCCCGAATTCGATGAATTCGTTCCCATCGACATCCCATACATGGCAACCGAAGCCACGCTCGATGAAGCCCGGCGACAGGAGGGGATACTGGTCGTCTCCCTTCGCGTAGGTGTGGCAGCCGCCCGGCACGAGGCTATGCGCTCGCGCGCGGAGGCGGGTGGATTCTTCGTAGGCGCGCGGTTCACTATTCATCTCAATCGACCATTTCTTGGTGACGGAATCGTTCCGACGCTATCCGAAGCCAGTTTTTGACCGGTTGCGGCAGATAGGTGCGCAGGCTAGGCCGGAATCCGGCTGGCAGGGTCCATTGATCGAGGGGCAGAGGAGCCGCGATCGGGGGCGGTGAGCGTTGCAGGTCAGCAAGCAGCCGTGCATAGGATTTCGCCATCGTGTCGATACCGAAACCCTTGCGCGCGGCCGCGCGGGCAGCCATCGACATCGAGGCGAGGCGATCAGGTCTCTCGCCAAGACGCCTGATATGGCGGGCCGCCGCGCGCCAGTCACCGATAGGAAATAGGAGCCCGGTGACATCGTGCCTGACGATCGAATCGGTGACGCCGGCGATGCGTGAGACCACCGGCGTGCAGCCGGCGGCCATCGCCTCGATCAGAGTGATGCCGAAACCTTCGTATCGGGACGGCATGACCAGCGCGTCGTGCCTTGCCAGGAGACCCGGAACATCGCCCGGCCGCACGGCGCCAAGGATCGTGATGCGGTCGCTGTAAGCGGATAGCCGCGCCTTGAGCCGCGGCAGGTCCGGTCCGTCACCAGCGAGCGTCAGGCTAAAGTTCGATGGCAGGCTTTCGAGAATTCGAGGCAACCACATCACGCCCTTGGACGCATCCTCGATGCGTCCAAGAAAGAGCAGTCGCAGATGTTCTGCGCAACCTGCCGCACGTTGAACGGATGAAAAAGCTCCGACGTCGACGGCATTCGGAATCGCTAACGTACGGTCGCGTGGAAAGGCGAAGCGGCTGACGAGGTCGCGCCGGCAGCGTTCCGAAACACCGACGGTGGCATGCACATTGTCGCGTATCGAAGCTGCCGCAGCGTAGGTCGCCGGCGTGATGCTGTGAACGATCATGACGCGCAGCAGATTCGGCGGCAGGTAGCGCGCGATGTTCATCTGCATATGTTCGGCAAGCACGTTGACGAATACGCCGTCGAACTGCTCGCGCTCGATCGTATCGATCAACTTGGCCGCGCCGTCGCGACCCATGCCGCCGGTGGAGGTCGCATAAAAGCCATAGGGTTGGGCGCTTTCGGCAACGGCCTCGGCATCATTTCGCGCATCGCCGACGCCGATCCATCGCACGTCGATTCCATGCCCGGCCAACCCTCGGCGCAACTGGTCGAATACGCTGAAGGTTCCACCGAGATGAGGGCGGACGAAATAGGCGAGCTTCACGATGCGATGCTCCCGCTAATCGGCGCCGGCGTGGAAGTCGGCCCCGGCGGACAACAATGCTACCCGCTGGCTTCGACCGGAAACTCGGCCATAGGTGGTATGGCTTCCGCCATTCGGCTGGCGTTCGCCGTAAGTGACCGTTGCTGTCAACCAACGTCACGGCGGACGTCGAACACGAAGGTCTCACCGTCCGTGTCGAGGTGATGGCACGCGGATAAGCCGGGCAGGAAATCGGGGCAAATGGACCAAGCCTGCTCTTCGGCATAGGCGTCGAGGGTCAATGTCGTGATGCGCCGGACGCTCAGGCCGTAGCCGTAGCGGTAGGAATTGTTCTGGGCCGGTCGCATCAAATAGCCGTCCTGAACATGGATACGCCCGCCGTTGCGCGCCCGCGTGGCATCGAGCACCACGGGATTGCCACGATGCGGCTCGATGATGTTCATCAGCGGCGAGTCGATGCGATAGACCGCCAGCGCGCAATTGTGATCGTCCATCCCGGCAATCGCTTGGTTGGTGAAAAGCCACCACTGGCCTCCCCAGCAGCAAAGCGTGCTGTCGGCGATGCTCTCGCCTTCCATGACTGTTTTCTCGAGCGTCCACCGGGTCGGGAAGTCGATGCATCTCCAAAGTTCAAGCCGCTTCGCCTGATGGCTTTCCGGAATCATCCAGATATCGCCGCCATGGGCGAATACAAAGGGGTAGGACAAGTGGTAGTCCGTGGCGATCGCGACGCGCGGCTCGACGATCCGGTCGCCGATTATCTGCCCCACCGAAATATTGCCCCTGCCGGTCGCCATTTCGAACGCCTCGAAGAAGACGTGTTGGCGCTCGCTCCCCGGCAAGCGGAACAAGAACGGGTCCGCCCAATACTGACCTGGCGGAGCCTTGCTCTCGGTGCAATCCGCCCAGGAAACGCGGTCGTAGCGGCCACGGCCGACGAAAAGGCTCCAACGGGCGGTGGGCATACCTAGACACGCGGCGACCGCGACGCGCCCTTGCCGGCACAGAGCGCCGGCCGGGCGACGTGCATAGCGCGCGACGTCGAGGATGCCGGGGGCCGGCAAGCTGACCTCCGCTACGGCCGGCGGAAGGGCAACGGGCAGACGACGGTCGCGGTCAAGCCGCGCGAGTTCGCGCAGTACGAGGTCGACGGCGCGCAGGCGTATTGCGTCGAGGTTGCCCAACCAGCTCGTGCGCGTGGGGTATCGCGCGATCGCAATGATCCCGGCATCACCACGCTGCGCGCCCAGCGCCAGGAGGCTCACGCCAGTAACGCCGTGGCCGTGCGCCACCTCCCAGAAACCGGGTGTCGGGCTCTGCAGCCGATGCGCGTCGCGATAGTGGAGCGACCACACGCCGAAGCGAGATGCGCCGGCGAGCACAGTCGGGATTTCGTCGCGGCCGCCCAGGTCGAGGATCAGGTCGAGGCCGGCTAGCGAGCGGCACGAACCAGTTGCTTCACCGGGAGCAGATGGGGCCGTGACGGTCTCAATCCCCGCGAGAACATCCTCGTCGGGTTTTCGCGCGGCGCCCTTGCGGTGACCGCGCAAGCTAGTCTCCACGGATAGTGCCAAGCCGGCGATGCCGCTCACTGTCTTTCCGCGACCGGCATCGTCCGACAGGCTGAGCAACGACCGCAGGCGCAGGTGCGGCTCGCGGCGGATCGCGGCCACAAGCCGCAAATCAGCATCATCAGGCGCACGGCCGCCAAGCAGGAGAGCAATTTCCAGGGGTTTGGCCGCTGCCGAGAACGTCTGGTCGGAGCCAACGCGCGGTTTGTCGCAACCCTCGTTCATGACAACGGGTCGCGGGACGCGCACCAACTCCATATCTCGCTCCCGTTCTGGCCCGTTCTGGCCCGTTCTCGCCCCGGGCGCACCAGCCTGAATGCTAGCGACCGCCCGGCGCCGAGCAGAAGTCTCGAATGGTGGTAGCGGTCTTCAGTCTTTCGGAGCATGGGTGGTCCGATAGTGGAATAAGACTCAAGCAAAGGCACGAAGCCGCGCGGCCGACCCGCCGAAGGAACAGCTTCCCGTTCTACCGCCATCCGGCCAGATTTGAGGCGGCGGAGCCCATTGCCTGTGCTCAGAGGTGGCGCCCATGCGCATCGGGCTGTTCGGACAGTTCGGCAGCGGAAACTCCGGCAATGACGGCTCGCTCGAGGCGATGATCCAGACGCTCGGGCGGATCTGCCCCGATGCGGAGTTGATCTGCATCACATCGCACCCACAAGCGGTGCGCGACGCCTTTCACGTTGATGCCGTGGCGATCAACGGCGCCCCCCCACGCAACGCCGTGTTGCGGTTCCTCGACGCCGCCCTTGCCCAGTTGCCGCGACGCGCGCGCGATTTCTACACGGCGCTGGCACTCGCCTATGGGCTCGATCTCCTCATCGTTCCCGGCACCGGGATTCTCGACGATTTTCAGGAAGATCCGACCGGCTGGCCGTTCACCGTATTCCGCTGGAGTCTCGCCGCGCGGCTCGCCGGCGCAAGATTGGCCTTCATGAGCGTCGGCGCCGGGCCGATACGACATCCTTTCAGCAAACGCCTGATGATCGCGGCTGCACGCATGGCGCGGCACCGTTCGTATCGTGACGAGCGCTCGCGCGAATTCATGAGGTCGGCCGGCATCGACGTCGCCGACGACCCGGTTAATTGCGACCTGGTCTTCGGCCTGCCGATTCCCCTGCCCGAGCGCCTGCACGGCGCGCCACTGACGGTCGGTGTCGGTGTCATGACCTATACCGGGTGGAACAAAGCCAGCGACGCCGCGGAAGCCACCTATGTCATCTATCTCGCCAAGATCCTTGCTTTCGTTCTCTGGCTCCTGCAGGGCGGGATCACCGTCCGACTGCTTACGGGCGACCGCGGCGACCGGCGGGCCCTGCACGATGTTGCAGGCGCGGTCGCGGCGGCAGCAGGACCGGATGGGCGCGCGCGCCTGATCGTCGAGGAAGCGGTCACGCTGAAGGAACTGACGCGGCAGATCGCACAGACGGACCTAGTAGTTGCGAGCCGTTATCACAACGTGATTTGCGCGCTGAAGGCCGGACGCCCGGTCATGTCGCTCGGCTATGCCGACAAGAACGATGACCTTCTGCGCCGGGTGGGGCTGGCCGCGTTTTGCCACCGGATTGGCACCTTCGACGTCGAGACCGTGAAGGCCGACTTCCAGAACATGCTCGCAAGGCGCACGGAGTTGGAGGAACTGGTTCGTGCGGGCGTCGACGCCTTCGCCGGCGCGCTGCGCGAGCAGGAAGGGCGTCTTGAGACGAGCCTGTTGTGCAGGCGGGATCGCAGGCGGACGAAGCGTTCTGCCGCTGCGTCGTGCAAATCTTCAGTGGAGGCGAGCGAGCCCTAGTCCCGCCGCGATCCGCGCTAGTGCGTCGGGCCGCCGGCGTAAATAGTTCAGGGGAGGCACCAGAACGCTTGCGGGCCGCATCCGAAAGGCGAATCGGGCGAGCGCCCCCGCCGTGCGGACCTCGCCGCGCGACAGGCAGGAAAGTGCCGACCAGTATGCTCGCTCCCCGAGACTCACTCGCGCGAGCCGTAGAAGGTCACGGCCATCGGGAAGCCTGGCACCTTCGTTAGCAAAGAAGCTCTCGAAGGCGGCCAGATATTCGGCATCCCATCTCGGCAGATCGCGAACGGTCGCGGACTGATTGCCGGCGTGCATCCTGTTGAACGCTTGGATCGCGTCTGTCTCCGCCGCGTCACCATGACAGGTGAAGCGCATCCACATCTCGAAGTCGTCGGTGTGCGGCAGGGCCGGGCGGCAATGACCGACCGCCTTCTGGACGGCCGTCCGCACGACACAGCTCGGTCCGAACAAGTGATTGCGCCCATTGCGACAGAACTGTTCCAGCAGGGCGCGGCCGGGGATTATCGACCAGCCGCGGAACGCCTGCTCGGACACACCGAGAAACGGTGAAAGCGTATCCGCGCTAATGGCCACGCTGCCGCCGAACGTAAGATGCACGTTGGCGTGAGTTTGCATGATCGAGCAAGCCCGCGCCAGCGCGCCTGGCGCCAGCATGTCGTCCGCGCAGAGGATCAGGAAAAAGTCTGCTCTCGCCCAGTCGATGCCTTCATTGAAGGACGCGTGTGGCCCGAGATTTCGCGAACGCAAGAGCAATTCGACGCGTGGATCGTGGGCGGCGATATCGCGCGCCACCTCTGCGCTATCGTCTGTCGACGCGTTGTCGATGATGAGCAGGCGCAGATCGCGCAACTGCTGGGACAAGACGCTTTCGGCGCAGGCGCGCAGGTACCGGCCGTAATTGTAGCTCGGAATGACAACGTCGACGCCGGCCATCGTCAGTCCACCGTGGTGACCGACGGGCGGCGACTTGTAAGGCGTGCAAGCCGCAGGCCCACCGCGCGCAAGGGCTCCCTGAGTTCTTCCAGGAACAGATGGTGTGTCACGGCAAGACCGCATGACCATCCCAACAACGCAAGGATACCCACAAGGAAGAACGTCCCGACGGACATGCCGGTACCGCCTTCAGCGAGCACGACCGCGAGCGGCCCGGCGGCCGTGAGCACGGTGACGACCGCGCTTGGCCACAAGCTCTCTATCAGTTCGCCCCACGTGAAGTTCACATGCCTCATGGCGTAACTCAGCGCGACCATCATCTGGAAGGGAAGCACCAGAAACTGGCTCGCTGCCATGGCGAATATTCCGTATAGGCTGGCCGAGCAGAGGATCAGCGCGGACAGACCCCGCGCGAGAAGATTGGCCAGAAAGGCGTCTCGGTTCTTCCCCAAGGCGAGTAGAAGCGGTGTCGTCGGAACGACCGGAAACCAGAAAAGCGCTGAAAGCGACAAGAGGCGTACGAGCGGGACGATTTCAGTCCAGTTGTTTCCGAGGATGATGTTCACGGCTGTGTCGGCGGTTATCGCGAGACAGATCAGGGCGGGCCAGTAGACGACCGAAATATAACTCAGAACTCGCAGATAGGAGGCTTTCATGTCGCGTCCCTGGCGCAGATGCTCGGCGAGTGCTGGGAACGCGACGGCGAACACCGACGACAAAAGCATGCGGTCGGGTATCCCACAGATTGCGTTGGCCCGGTTGTAGTACCCGACGGACGTCATCGTCATAAAGTGCCCCAGTATAAGCTGCGGTATCGCATCATACGCCTTTTCCAGCACGCTGGTGGCGCCCCGGTAGCGGCCGAAGGCGACAAGCTCGCGCCAGGAAGCGAGGGACGGACGGAAATCTTCCCATACAGGCCGTGCGGCGTAGGCGAGTATCGCCGTGGTGCATCCTCCGGCCAAAAGCCCCCACGCGTAGCTCATGGAGGCGTGCCCTAGCCACGCCAGAGATACCGTGGTCGCTGCCGTGATGAGGGATGCTGACGTCCGGATGCGCGCCAGCACTCCGAAGGCCATCTCGCGACGCAACAGCGCAATTGTCGGCATCGCAGTCGTGTCGAGGACCGCTCCTATAAGGGTCAGCGCAAGAAAACCCTGCAGCGACGGCTCGTTATAGAAGTCACCTATCCGGTCGCTTACCAGATGAAGAGTCGTCGCGAGGACGAGTGCGAGCGCCATGCCCAACGTGAAGGCTGTGCGGGTGTCGTTCACCTCGCCTTTATGCCGCTGAATCAGGAAATCGGCGGTCGCGAACTCGCGCAGCGAGAAAATGGTCGTTGACAATCCCATGCCAACAACGGCCAGCCCGATCTGCGCGGGAGTAAGAAGCCGCGCCAACACCACGATCATAGCGAAGTTGACGAGCAGCGCCGTATAT
>JAEYXI010000567.1 GCA_023428515.1 Pseudomonadota bacterium
GCTCGGTGCGGATCTGAAGTTCGGCGCGCTGGCGACCGGGACCGACGACCGTCGTATGGAGCGAGCGGTAGTCGTTCTGCTTGGGCGTGGAGATGTAGTCCTTGAACCGGCCCGGCACGCTCGGCCAGGTCGTGTGCACGACGCCGAGCACCGCGTAGCAGCCCGCCACGTCGTCGACGATGATGCGGAAGCCGAAGATGTCCGACAGCTGCTCGAAGGAGAGCGCCTTCGCCTCCATCTTGCGGAAGAGGGACCACGGCTTCTTCTGACGGCTCTTCACCTCGGCCTTGATGCCGTGCTTCTTGAAGAGATCGCCGAGCGACCGTTCGATCTCGCCGACGACGCCCTTGTTGCGCTCGAACACGCCGGCGAGCCTTTCGGTCACCGTGCGGTAGGCTTCCGGGTTGATGTAGCGGAAGCCGAGCTCCTCCAGTTCCTCGCGCATGCCCTGCATGCCCATGCGCCCGGCGAGCGGCGCATAGATCTCCATCGTCTCCTCGGCGATGCGAAGCCGCTTGTTCTCGGGCACGTGGTCGAGCGTGCGCATATTGTGCAGGCGGTCGGCGAGCTTGACCAGGAGCACACGCACGTCCTCGGAGATCGCCAGCAGCAGCTTGCGCAGATTCTCCGCCTGCTCCGCCTTCTTCGACACGAGGTCGAGCTTCTTCAGCTTGGTGAGACCCTCGACCAGCTTGCCGATGTCCGGGCCGAACAGCTCGTCGATCTCGGCGCGCGTCGCCGTCGTGTCCTCGATCGTGTCGTGCAACAGCGCGACCGCGATCGTCGACTCGTCGAGATGCATGTCGGTCAGGATGGCTGCGACTTCGAGCGGATGCGAGAAATACGGGTCGCCGGAGGCGCGCTTCTGGTGGCCATGCTTCTGCATGGCATAGACATAGGCCCGGTTGAGCAGCGCCTCGTTGACGTCAGGCTTGTAGCGCTGGACGCGCTCGACAAGCTCATACTGACGCATCATGGGCGACGTTCCGTGGGCTAAACCAGAAATAGATCATGCGCCGCAAAGGTTTACGGCGCATGTCATAGATAGCTACGAAACTGCCGTCACGGAAGTGGCGGCAGTTGCTCCAGTTAAAGCATGATCCCGAAAAGTGGGAAGCGGTTTTCGGACAAGATCATGCTCATGTAGGTCTAGTAGTCGTCGCTCTTTTCCGGGGGAACCAGCCCTTCGATGCCGGCGAGAAGCTCTTCCTCGCTCATGCGGTCGAAGGCGATGTTCTCCTCCGGCTCGTCGGCGTCCGCCGCAACGGTAGCGCCCGACTGGTCGGTCAGTTCCTGGCCGTCGCTCTCGGGCTCGTCGACCTCGACATGCTTCTGCAGCGAGTGGATCAGATCTTCCTTGAGATCGTCGGGCGACAGCGTCTCGTCGGCGATCTCGCGCAGCGCCACGACCGGGTTCTTGTCGTTGTCGCGCGGGATGGTGATCTGCGCGCCCTGGCTGATCTGCCGGGCGCGGTGGCCGGCCAGAAGCACCAGCTCGAAGCGGTTGTCGACCTTGTCGATGCAGTCTTCAACGGTTACGCGGGCCATTCATGTGCCCCTTTCATATCCTGGATGTACTGGAAAACAGGCGCGGTCCATAACGCGAACGGCCAAGGATTACAAGCATCAAGGCCCGCAAAGTCGAAACCTGAAACAGCCGTCGGTCGACGGTAGATCGTCGCAATCGCAGCTGCCGATGGATCACATTTTCTTGTAAGCAGGCCAAATTGCTTGGAAATGACGGGTTTGCGCCGATAATTTGGGAACCAAGATATCCGGATGTGAATTTTTGCCGGATATCGGACAGATAGCGACAACGTATTTCGTCAAAGGCATATTTCAGAAGGGTCTCGGGCATGTTTGATCCCCGTGAAAAGATCGCGCTCTTCATCGACGGCGCGAACCTTTATGCAACCTCGCGCGCGCTCGGCTTCGACATAGATTACCGCAAGCTCCTGTCGAGCTTCCAGAAGCGCGGTTATCTGGTGCGCGCCTATTATTACACCGCGCTTGTGGAAGATCAGGAGTATTCCTCGATCCGGCCGCTGATCGACTGGCTCGATTACAACGGCTTCAAAGTCGTCACCAAGCCCGCCAAGGAGTTCACCGACTCGACGGGCCGGCGCAAGATCAAGGGCAACATGGACATCGAGTTGACGGTCGACGCGCTCGAACTCGCCGAATATGTCGACCACTACGTCATCTTCTCCGGCGACGGCGACTTCCGCACGCTGGTCGAGGCGCTGCAGCGCCGGGGCCGCAAGGTCAGCATCGTCTCCACCATGGCCTCGCAGCCGCCCATGATCTCCGACGATCTGCGCCGCCAGGCCGACAATTTCATCGACCTCATGTCCTTGAAGGCCGAACTCGGCCGAGAGCCCAGCGAGCGGCCGGCGCGTCGGGCCGAGCACGCGGACGCTCACGACGACGACATCTGATCGCTTGCAATGCTTTTGACCGAGCCGCCGCGGGACTGCCCGCTCTGTCCGCGCCTCAAGGATTTTCGCGACCTCTGGCGGGAGCGTGAACCCGGCTGGTTCAACGCGCCCGTGCCGACCTTCATGCCGCCCGCCGGCCCGGACGGCGTCCGCCTACTGATCGTCGGGCTGGCGCCCGGCCTGCGCGGCGCCAACCGGACCGGCCGTCCCTTCACCGGGGACTATGCCGGCGACCTCCTCTATTCCACGCTGATCCGCTTCGGGTTGGCGCGCGGCCAGTTCCTGGCACGGCCCGACGACGGGCTGGAACTGGTAGGCACGGCGATCATGAACGCGGTGCGCTGCGTGCCGCCGGAGAACAAGCCGACACCCGCCGAGATCACCACCTGCCGCCAGTTCCTGACCCCGACGCTGTCAGGGCTGCCCAATCTGCGCGCCGTGCTGGCGCTGGGCGCCATTGCGCACCAATCGACCGTCAGGGCTTTCGGCCAGCGCGTCGCGGCGATGCCGTTCAAGCATGGCGGCCGATATGACGCCGGAGAGATCGCGCTGTTCTCCAGCTATCACTGCTCGCGTTACAACACGAATACGGG
>JAEYXI010000630.1 GCA_023428515.1 Pseudomonadota bacterium
TGTCGGGGCCTTGCTCGCCGAGCATTTCCCGGTCAAGCCGGACGACGTCAACGAGCTCGACGACCATCTCGTCGAAATCTGATTCAGATCGGCATTTCGAGGACACATCGGCTGAAGCCGACGACTGCTCCTGCCATTTTCCTGCTGGACATCTCGGGGATCGTGCTTAGCTGCTTGCCAGGGAGTCGAACCAGCGTTTATGGTTAACAAATCATGAAGACGTTGACGATCGACATCAGGAAGGCCGAACCGAGGGACGCTGCGGCGATTGCCGACGTCCACCAGGACGCCTGGCGCGGCGCTTATGCCGGCATCATCCCGCACCGCGCGCTGACCCGGATGATCAATCGCCGCGGTCCCGACTGGTGGTCGAACGCCATACGCCGCTCCGCCACCGTGCTGATCATAGAGATCGGCGGCCAACTCGCGGGTTACGCCACGATCGGCAAGAACCGCGCGCGCGAGCTCTCGCAGCAGGGCGAGATTTACGAACTCTATCTCAGCCCGGAATACCAGGGCATCGGGCTGGGCAGTCGGTTGTTCGCGGCGGCGCGCAAGAAACTCGCCGATTCCGGCTTGCGCGGGCTGGTGGTCTGGGCGCTGGAGGAGAATATCGGCGCGCTCTCCTTCTACGAAGGCGCTGGCGGTCGCGATATCGCCGAAGGCGTCGAGGTCTTCGAGCAGAAGGCGCTGAAGAAAGTCGCCTTCGTCTGGGACTGAACCCAGCCCCCTGCAATCCTACCTGTGATCGCTTTCTGAGCCCGGCGGTGCGCCATATCTGGCGACAGCCATCAGGTTTACGGACAGCATCAGGGCGATGAGGACGTGCCACATGAAATGCGTGCCGAGCGGAAAGGCCCCGCAGACGTCCTGATCGATGGCACGGAAGACGAAACCTGCGAGGAGGAGGACCGCGCAAGCGATGCAGTACCATCCCGCCGGGCTGCGGTAGGCGAGCGCCACGATCCCGAAGAAGGCGTAGCCGGCAAGGGCAGGCAGATAGGCCGTCGTGCCGTTGGTTGCCTCGTTCAGCCATGAGGGGATGAGCCAGGTGATGACCGAAATGACGGCGAAATACGAGACGAAATAGGCTGATGTCTTCGGCCAGCCCAGCCGCGAGAAACGGCGCAGGCAGAAGATCGCCATCGCGAGCGTAAAGGTGGCAATCGGGACGATATCCGCCCATTTGGTCAGCTCGATCGCCGTGGTGTGGAATAGCAGCGAGCCGAGTCCTATGACGATCACCCACCAGCAGAGCACTTCCGCGTAGACGCCGGTTCGCCTGGCGCGCACCTGCGCCAGGCCGAAGAAGCCTGCACCGAGGATGAGGAGATTTGTCAGCGCGTTGACAGGCTCTGACCAGAACCCCGCATCCGTGCGCTCGCAATAGATATCCAGGGACGCGAACAAGCGTTCCATTCGAGGTTCCCGCGAGGTGCCATGGCGCGATACACGTCTGATACACGTTAAACGCGATTCGGCCCATCCGGGACACGTGCTTCATTGCGGCCCGGTCGTGACGCAACGGAAGCTCGCTTCCTTCCGTACCGTCTCGTCGCCGGGCAGCAAGTCGCATTGCGCTCGGACTGGCCTGCCTGTATCCATCGGCCACCACGAGAGGCACAAGCATGCGCATCGAAGCGATCCCCAGCGGCAAGAACCCGCCGGAAGACGTCAACGTCATCATCGAGGTGCCGATCGGCGGCGAGCCCATCAAATACGAGATGGACAAGGCCGCAGGCACGCTGTTCGTCGACCGTTTCCTGCACACCTCGATGCGCTATCCCGGCAATTACGGCTTCGTGCCGCATACGCTGTCGGGCGACGGCGACCCGATCGACGTGCTGGTCTGCAATACCCGCGCGCTGGTACCCGGCTGCGTCATCAATGTGCGGCCGATCGGCGTGCTGATCATGGAGGACAACGCCGGCCAGGACGAGAAGGTGATCGCCGTGCCGTCGCCGAAGTTGACGCTGCGCTACGAGCACGTCACCGAGTACAACCACCTGCCTGACATCACGCTGCAGCAGGTGGAGCACTTCTTCGAGCACTACAAGGATCTTGAGCCCGGCAAATGGGTGAAGATCGGCGGCTGGCACGACAGTGCGCGCGCCAAGCAGATGATCGTCGAGGCGATCGAGCGGGCGAAGAAGAGCTAGCTCAGTTCGCGCTGCTGGTGAAATCCGGCACCGAATCGCCGACGATCACCCGCTGGTCGACACCGCAGGTGAAATTCCGCGCCCGCTCGTCGGCGATCCGGCGCGCTTCGTCGTTGGCCTTCGGATTGCCCGTCGCCAGCACCAGCCCGACCGCGCAGCCCTCGCGTTTCTCGACCTGGCCGACCTTCTCGACGACGAGGATCTCGGCCTGCTTGTCCGGGTTCTCCGGATCGGTGCTCACGAACCAGCGGCGGATCGCGGCGAAGGGGATGGATCGCGGGCCGTCCGTCTCGATCCGCCATTCAATCCTCGGGCCGGTGGAGTTGAAGGCAGAAAAACTCTCCCAGGGAAGATCGCCCTCGGGCGGGAAGCCGTAGAAGACGGACTCCCTGAGATCGCCGGAGAACATCAGCACCGGATAGCCTTGCCAGCCGCCGCAGACCAGATTGGCGAAATCGCCCTCATCCGCGTTTGCGGCGAAGGTGGAGCAGCCCTTTTCGGTGTCGATGTCGGTATAGGCGCTCGAGATTTCGCCTGCGGCCGCCGTTTGGCAAAGGCCTGCAAGAAAGACGGCCGCGATTCCAATTCTGGTCATGGGTACCTCGCATTTCCCCGCCAGCGACGGGGGAGGCTAACGCGCCTTGCCTGCCTGCGCCAGCCGGATCGCGGCATCGACCGCTTCCGCGATCCCTGCGGCATCCCCCGCCAGGCGGATGGTCTTCAGGCGCGACGTCGACCCCGCGACGAGGCTGACCGCGCGTTTCGGGAGATCGAGACGTTCTGCCAGGAGCTTCACCAGCGCGGCATTGGCGGCACCCTTGTCAGGCACCGCACGCACTCTCGCTGCAAGATGGGTGGAGCCGTCCGCCGCGATCTGCACGCCGTCGATCGCGTCGGTCGAGGATTTCGGCGTCAGCCGCACGAAAAGGTCGAGGCCATCCGGCCGCGTCCTGTAGCAGGAGGCCACGCTCAGAGGAAAAGCGGCGCGATCGTCGACCAGAGCAACTCGCGGATGAAGTAGATGATGAGCAGGAGAACGATGGGCGAGATGTCGATTCCGCCGAGATCTGGCATGTAGCGGCGGATGGGCCTCAGCGCCGGTTCGGTCAGCCGGAACAGCATGTTGCCGATCGTGCCGACGAACTGGTTGCGCGGATTGACCACGTTGAAGGCGTAGAGCCAGGAGAAGATCGCCGAGGCGATGATGATCCACCAGTAGAGGTAGAGGGCTAGATCGATCGTCTTGATGAGGGCGAGCATGCCGGTCTCCTATGAACCCCGCGACATTTAGCCATTGGCTGGCGGAGCGGCAAGTGCCGAGGCCACGTGAGGTTCCCGACTTCCGCTGCGACCAGCTCTCCCTAGCCAGGCCGGTGCTTGACAGGCGGGGAGGCAGGTCGATAAATGCGCCATCCGTCGGACGGGGCTGTAGCTCAGCTGGGAGAGCGCGTCGTTCGCAATGACGAGGTCAGGAGTTCGATCCTCCTCAGCTCCACCAACGGCGGATCAAGCTCCCCTGTACCGAGCAGCACCTCGATGACGCTTGGGCTTACCCTTGCGCGCTACACGCTTGCCTGCATCGCCCTTGTCAGGCGTTGCTCTTCTTCGACGATGTAGTCGCGGATGACAGGCACGTCGTCACGTCGCGCCGAGATCAGGATCTGGAAGACGAAGTTCGAACCGTGCAGGAAGCCGAGTTCGGCCATCGCCAGATAGAAATCCCACATGCGGCAGAAGCGATCGCCCATCATGGCGACAGCTTCGTCTCGTTTGGCCTCGTAGCGGCGGCGCCAGTCGCGGAGGGTCCAGTAATAATGCAGCCTGAGGTTCTCGCAGTCGTCGCACCAGATGCCCGTGCGCTCCAGCGAGGCGAACACTTCCGACAGAGCCGGCACATATCCGCCCGGAAAGATGTATTTGCGGATGAACGGGGCCGTGGTGCCGGGCGGCGACATGCGTCCGATCGCATGGACCAATGCGAAACCGCCCTCCTTCAGCATTCCGCGAACGGTCGTGAAATAGCTGTCGAAATGCGCGACACCGACGTGCTCCATCATCCCGATCGAGACGACGCGGTCGAACTGGCCGCTGACCTCGCGATAGTCCGCCTCGCGGAAATCGATCAGGTCTGCGACCCCCGCTTCCTTCGCCCGAAGGCGCGACGCCGCCAGCTGGTCGGTCGAGACATTGATGGCGGTGACCTTCACGCCGCAATGCTTGGCGAGATAGATGGCGAGCGCACCCCAGCCGGAGCCGATTTCCGCCACATGCATGCCCGGCTCCAGCTTCAGCTTGGCGGCGATATGCCGATGCTTGTCCACCTGCGCCTGGTTCAGGCTGTTGTCCGGCGCCGTGTAGTAGGCGCATGAGTAGGTCATGGTGTCGTCGAGCCACAGCTCGTAGAATTTCGTCGGGATGTCGTAGTGATGCTGGACGTTCTTGGCGGCCTGGCCGAGCTTGTTGCTCTGCTGGCGCCGGCGCAATGCGCGCCAGACTTTTCGCAATGCCTTCTGAACCGGATGCGCTCCCAGTCCGGTGCGGTTGACCGAAAAAAGCGACAGAAGGTCATACGCCTTCGCACCGTTTTCGATCACCAGCCGGCCATCCATATAGGCTTCGGCCGCCTTCAGTTCCGGATTGAAGAAAATCTCGCGCTCGACTGCCTTGTCGGTCAGCCGGATCGTCACGTCAGGTCCGTCTTTCCCGCTGCCGAACGCCTGCCTGGAACCGTCCTCGAAAACGACGGTCAGTCGCCCGTTCTTTATGAAGCGGGAAAGAAGATTCGGCAGCAGACGCATACTGTTGGACCCCGACACTGATCCGCTGAGTATGACTATCCGGTGCCGGACATCAATACCGGTGGGCTGGTATCGTCGCCGCCCCGGCCCCACCGCGCTGCCCTTGGTTCCGACCTCAGAACACCGTCAGCGCCAGCCGAGGCCCGGCGCGACATGGGTCAGGATGGCTTCGATGACATGCGCATTGTAGTCGACGCCGAGCTGGTTGGGCACGGTGAGCAGCAGCGTATCGGCCTCTGCGATCGCTTCGTCGCCCTTCAATTGCTCGACCAGGACGTCGGGCTCGGCAGCATAGCTGCGCCCGAACACGGCGAGCTTCTCAGGTTCGATGTAGCCGAAGTGGTCGGCGCTGTTGTCGCCGCCGAAATAGGATCGGTCGAGGTCGTTGACCAGCGCGAAGATGCTGCGGCTGACCGAGACGCGCGGCTCGTGTTTATGGCCGGCCTCTTTCCATGCCGCGCGGAAGGCACGGATCTGCTCGGCCTGCTGGATATGGAAGGGCTGCCCGCCTTCGTCGAATTTCAGCGTCGAGCTCTGCAGGTTCATGCCGAGCTTCGCCGCCCATTCGGCGGTGGCGTTGGTGGCCGCGCCCCACCAGATGCGTTCGCGCAGGCCCTCCGAATGCGGCTCGACGCGCAACAGGCCCGGCGGGTTCGGGAACATCGGACGCGGATTGGGCTCGGCGAACCCCTCCCCCTTCAGCACTTCGAGAAAAACTTCCGCGTGGCGGCGGGCCATGTCGGCGTCGGTCTGTCCTTCCGGCGGCGCGTAGCCGAAATAACGCCAGCCGTCGATCACCTGCTCGGGCGAGCCACGGCTGATGCCAAGCTGCAGGCGTCCGCCCGCGATCAGATCCGCCGCCCCGGCGTCCTCGGCCATGTAGAGCGGGTTCTCGTAGCGCATGTCGATGACCGCCGTGCCGATCTCGATGCGGCTCGTCCTGGCGCCGACCGCCGCCAGCAGCGGGAAGGGCGAGCCAAGCTGGCGGGCAAAGTGATGCACCCGGAAGTAGGCGCCGTCCGCGCCAAGCTGTTCGGCGGCGACGGCAAGCTCGATGGACTGGAGGAGTGCGTCAGCACCCGACCGCGTCTGCGACTGGGCCGAAGGCGACCAATGTCCGAAGGACAGGAATCCGATCTTTTTCATACTGACGATTTGGCACGAACGCCCCACGCCGCACAACAGCTCGGACCGCCCCGACCGGTGGAGGCACCGTCAACGGACCGGATACGCAGGCCGACCTGTCGCACCCGTTCGGCGATCATCGCGAAAAGGCGCTTCCAGTCGGAATCGGTTTCGACTGGAATTGCGATAGCAAGAAGCTAAAGTCGCTCGCCATTCCGGAAACGCAATTTCATGAAGACGATCTACTCGCCGCTGCACGCCGGTCATTCAGGCACGATGGAACTGACAGGCGGATCGATCGTGCCCGGCTTCGAAATGCCGTCCCGTGCAGAATACATAAGGGCGCGCGTCGAAAGTGAAGGTCTTGGGCCCATCTTGCCGCCGGCCGAGCACGGCATGGAGGCTGCCGCGCGCGTGCACGCGCAAGACTACCTCGACTTCCTGCCGACGGTCTGGCCACTCTGGACGGAATCGGGGCGCGACGGCTCGGCGCTTCCTTTCACATGGCCGACCAGGGGCCTGCGCGGCGATATCAGGCCGCAGACGATCGATGCGCTGCTCGGCTTCTATTCCTTCGACGGCGGCGCACCCTTCGTCGAAGGCACCTGGAAGGCAATAAAATCGTCCTATGACGTGGCCCTCACCGCAGCTGCGCTCGTCGAGGGCGGCGAACGCTCGGCCTTCGCGCTCTGCCGGCCGCCTGGACACCATGCCGGCGACCGCTTCATGGGCGGCTATTGTTACATCAACAACGCGGCGGTCGTGGCGCAATGGTTCCGGGACCAGGGCGCCAAGCGCGTCTCGATCCTCGACGTCGACTACCATCACGGCAACGGCACCCAGCAAATCTTCTACGCCCGCGGTGATGTGCAGGTGCTGAACCTGCATGGCGATCCCATGGTCGAATATCCCTTCTTCCTCGGGCACGCCGACGAGACGGGCGAAGGCGAAGGCAAGGGTTTCAACGTCAATTACCCGATGCCCTTCGGCACGACCTGGGAACAATGGAATTCCGCGCTGGAAGACGCCTGCCGGAAGCTCGCCGCCTACCGGCCCGACGTGGTGGTCGTGTCGCTCGGCGTCGACACGTTCGAGAAGGATCCGATCAGCAACTTCAAGCTGAAGACGGAGGACTATCCAAAAATCGGCAAACGCATCGCCGCACTCGGCCTGCCGACGCTCTTCGTCATGGAAGGCGGCTATGCGGTCGAGGAGATCGGCATCAACGCGGTTGGCGTGCTGACCGGCTTCGACGGCAATTAGGACTGACTGCAATGGGCCTCGACAACCACACCTGGCTCAACCCGCCGCCGAAACACTTCTTCGCGGGCGGCGCGCTGAACGTGGAGACCGGCAAGGAGACCGACTTCTGGCGCGAGACCTTCTACGGCTTCTGGCGCGACAACGGCCATTTCCTGCACGCGCCGGTTTCAGGCGACTTCACCGCCGAGGTGACAGTCGAAGGTCGCTATGAGACCCTCTACGACCAGGCCGGGCTGATGATCCGGCTCAGTGAATCCCACTGGATCAAGGCCGGCATCGAATACACTGACGGCGTCATGTATTTCTCGACTGTCGTGACGAATGGTGCGTCCGACTGGTCGCTGATCAAGATTCCCGCCGCCGAGAAGGTGAGTATCCGGCTAACGCGGCACCATGAAGCGATCCGTGTGCAATATCTCGACGTCACCGATAACGGCTGGAAGCCGGCGCGGCTGGCTTATTTCCCACCCACCGCCTCCGTCCATGTCGGCGTCATGTGCTGTTCGCCGCAGCGCGAGGGGTTCAGGGTGACGTTCAGCGACTATGTGGTCGGCCCGGCGATATCGCGCGAACTGCATGGCTGAAGTTCGCGTCTTGCCGGCACTGCACCTCCGGGCTGAACTGACATATTCCCGCAATGCTTCCACCCTATGCGGGCCGGCGGCTAGGTTGGCGCATGGATTGTCACCATCTATAGCAGACGAGTGAGTGGGCGAGTGCGAGTTTCATGAAAACCTACATACACGAGACGCCGGCCGGCATCGGGGCGCATATAGCCGAGCGCATCGTCACCGGCATCCAAGCCGCCAATGAGGCGGATAACGCCTATTTGCTCGGATGCCCGGGCGGGCGCAGCGCCATGCCGGTCTACGAGGCGCTGGCGGAAAAGCTCGCCTCCGGGACGGTCGATTGCTCGCGTCTCGTCATCGCCATGATGGACGAATACCTGCTTGCCGGGCCTGACGGCGCGCTCTCGCCACCTCCTCCCACGGCGCATTATTCCTGCCGCGGTTTTGGCGAGCGCGAGATTCTGGGACGCATCAATGGTGTCCTGCCGGAAGCCTCGCGCATCCGCCCCGAGAATTTCTGGTTACCGGACCCCTCGGCTCCTGCAGACTATGACATGCGGATTGCCGATGCCGGCGGCATCGACCTTTTCCTGCTGGCATCCGGCGCCGGCGATGGCCACATTGCCTTCAACCCGCCGGGCTCCTCGCGCGACAGCAGAAGCCGCGTCGTCAAGCTTGCCGAGCAGACACGCCGCGACAACCTTGCCACCTTCCCCGACTTCAAGTCCCTCGATGATGTCCCCACGCACGGAGTCACCATCGGCATCGGTTCCATCGCAGCCCTGTCCAAGGCCGCGGCCATGATCGTCTGGGGCGAGGGCAAGCGAAAAGCCTATCACAGGATAGCAGAAGCCAAGTTCTACGATCCGTCCTGGCCCGCAACGATCGTCGTCGAATGCCACCAGGCCGAATTTCATGCGGATCGGGCAGCCGCCTATGGCTGATGACGCCTATGCGATCGGCGTCGATGTCGGCGGCACCAAGACCAAAGCCTGCCTCGTCCGCATAACCGACGGGATGGTGCTGATCGAGAAGACGCGGCCGACACCCTGTGCTGAAGGTGGCGCCGTGCTCGACATCGTCGTCGCCATGGCGGCCGAGACACAGCGCGAAGCCGGTGAGTTCACACGCGGCGCGGCGTGCCCGCTTGGCGTCTGCCTGCCCGAACTGGTGAGCAACGAGGGCGAGCCCAATTCAGCCTGGAATTTCGAATGGCGCGGCCTCGACTACCGGACGCCGCTGCTGGCCTTCGGTTCCGTCTATGTCGAGAGCGACGTGCGCGCCGCGGCCTTCGCCGAAGGCTGGATCGGCGCAGGCAGCAATGCCGACATCTTCGTCTACGTCACCCTGTCGACCGGCATGTCGCACACGCTGGTCATCAGGGGAAAACCCTATGGCGGCGCGCGCGGCTTTGCCATCCATTTCGCCAGCAGCGAGCTGGTGGCATGGACCGGGCCAGGCGAGGATATCGAAATCCGCCAGAATGTGGAGGTGTTCGCCAGCGGCAAGGGCATGGGCGAGCGCTATGGGGCGCTGATCGGCGACGCGGACGCCAGCGCGCGCGACCTCATCGAAGCCGCCGATACCGATCCGCGCGCGAAAAAGCTGCTCGAGAATTCGCTGCTGTCGGTCGCCTCTTATCTCGGCCAGCTGATCAACATTCTCGACCCGTCGATGATGGTGATCGGCGGCGGCATCGGCAGCAATCGTGACGTCAACGAGCGCCTCGGCGAACTGACGCGGCCCTTCATCTTCGCCGACCTCGCGCGCGACCTGCCGATCGTGCCGGCTTCGCTTGGCGACAAGGCCTGCGCGATCGGCGTCGCCGCTCTGGCGCACGGGGCGACGACTGCCCGCTCGGAGTCCTGACTGATCTCAGGTCCGAAGCGTCTCCAGCGTACGCATGATGCCGCGCAGCTCGGCCAGCCCCTTCAGGCGGCCGATACAGGAATAGCCGGGGTTCACCTTTTTGCCGATGTCGTCGACGATGGCATGGCCGTGGTCGGGACGCATCGGGATTTCCCAATCCGTCCTGCCTTCGGATTTGCGCCGACGCTCTTCGGCGAGTAGTGCGTCGACCACCGCCACCATGTCGGTGTCGCCTTCGAGATGCTCGGCCTCGTGGAAGGAGCCGTCCGGCTCCTTGGTCACGTTGCGCAGATGCGCGAAATGGATATCGGAGGCGAAGCGCCTTGCCATGGCAGGAAGGTCATTTTTCGCATTCGCGCCGTAAGAACCGGTGCAAAGCGTCAGCCCGTTCGACGGCGATGGCGCGGCGGCAAGGAGCGCTGCCGCATCGTCGGCGGTCGACACGACGCGCGGCAGTCCGAAGATCGGAAACGGCGGATCATCAGGATGGATCGCCATCTTCACGCCCGCCTCCTCGGCGACCGGCACGATCTCGCGCAGAAAAGCGAACAGGTTTTCGCGGAAACCTTCGACCGATACATCCTTGTAGATCTCGAGCGCGCGGCGGAAGCTCTCACGGTCGAAGATGAACTCGCGCGCAGGCACCCAGCCGATCAAGTTCGTCTCGAGCCGCGCGAGATCGCTCTCGCTCATCGATGCCAGCCGCTTCTTCGCCGCCTCGATGCGTTCCGCCGGATGCTCGGCGTCCGCGCCGGCGCGCTTCAGCACCAGCACGTCGTAGGCGCAGAAATCGACGATATCGAAACGCAGCGCCGTGCCGCCATGCCACATCGGGTAGTCGAGGTCGGTGCGCGTCCAGTCGGTGATCGCCATGAAATTGTAGCAGATTGTCCTGATGCCGGCTTTCGACAGCGCGCGGATCGAAGCCTTGTAATTGTCGATGAGCTCGCGGAAACGCCCACTGCGCGTCTTCACGTCCTCATGCACGATGACGCTCTCGACCACGGACCAGGTCAGCCCCGCGGCTTCGATCTCGGCCTTTCGCTTGGCGATCTCGTTGTCCGGCCAGGCGCGGCCGTCATTGAGGTGATGAAGCGCCGTCACCACGCCGGTAGCGCCGGCCTGGCGCACATGCGAGAGGAGGACGGGATCGTCGGGTCCGAACCAGCGCCAGGTTTGTTTCAAGCGGATTTTCCTTTGGAAGAAAGCGCAGCCAGAGCAGCTTCGACGCCCCTCGTGCGAAGGATTTCGAGATGGGCCGATACCAGCTTTTCCAAGCTCGCACGATAAGAATTGCCTCGCGCAAAGCCGGCGAGCTCGAAGATGTTTGCGACCGTATCGTTGGCCGGCGCCACGGCTACGGCGATCTTCGCCAGCGGTGCGTCGAGCGGATCGGTGAAATGAGCGGATGGCAGCTTCGTTCCAAGCAATTCGACAGCCCGTATCCAGGCCGCGACCGCCAGCAACAGATGATCCGCACTCGCCCCGGCCTCAAGGCGGTCCAGCGCCGAGCCTATGATTCTCTGCGGCAGTTTCTGGCTGCCATCATTGGCGATCTGGGCGGTGCGGTGCTGGAGCGCCGTGTTGTCGAAACGCCCGGTCAGCGCTTGCGTATAGCTGTCCGTATCCAGCCCGGCATCCTCGGGAAGCGTCGGGACGGCCTCCGCCCATAGCGCCTTCACGAAGCTGCGTATGGCCGGGTCGCCGAAGGATTTCGCCACAGTGTCGTGGTCGGCAAGCAGGCCGAGATAGGCGATCGAGGAATGCGCGCCGTTGAGAAGCCTGAGCTTCATCTCCTCGAAAGGCCTGACGTCGCGCACCATCTCGACGCCGAATTTTTCCCACCGAGGTCTGCCCGCGGAAAAGTTGTCCTCGATGACCCATTGCCTGAATGGCTCGGTCAGCACCGGCCACGCGTCCTCGACGCCAAGCGATTGCGAGATCCGTGCGCGGTCCGCATCGGTCGTCGCCGGCACGATGCGGTCGACCATGCTCGACGGGCAGGACACGCTTTCGACGTGCTTGGCGAGGTCCGCATTCTTCAGCGCTGCGAACTGAACGAGCAGGCGGTGCAGCGTCGCGCCGTTCGATGGAAGATTGTCACAGGAAAGAATGGTGAAGGGTTCTATCCCGGCCGCCCTTCTCCTTGCCAATGCCTCGACCAGGAAACCGTGCGCGGTCTGCGGTCTTGCCGGGTTCGCGAGATCGGCTACGATGCTGGCATGCGCGGCGTCGAGATCGCCCGCGGCATTGCGCAGATAAGCCTTCTCGGTGATCGTCAGCGTGACGATGCGGATTTGCGGGTCGGTCAGCGCGTCGAGCAGCCTCGCCGGGTCCTGCGGCGCGACGAGCACGGACTGGAGCGAGCCGATGACACGCAGCTTCTCGCCATCACTGCCACGCTCGGCGAGCGTGTAGAGCCCGTCCTGCGGCTGGAGCGCCTCGGCGGTCGACGCGCTCTGCAGCGATGCGCCAACGATCCCCCAGCCTGTCTCACCGGCGGCAAGGCAGTCGTCGACATAAGCAGCCTGATGCGCGCGATGGAACGCGCCGACGCCGAGATGCACGATGCCCGGCGTGATCGAGCTGCGATCATAGGCCGGCACGGTGACCGAGGACGGCAGCGCGGCCAGTGTCCTGTCGGAAAGGCGTTCGGGCATGCGCGGCTTGCCTAAAGGAAGTCGGCGCGGTGTGGCGTGAACGTGTCGACCAGACGTCCGGCCTCCAGCGCCTTCACGCCATGCACGAGGCCGGACGGAACGATATAGGCGCCGCCGGTTTCGATGATCTCGCTCTTGCCGTCGATCGTCACTTCGAAGCGGCCAGCCGCCACATAGCTCGACTGGACATGCGGGTGCGAATGCAGCGCCCCGACGCCGCCTTTCTCGAAGGCGAACTCGACCAGCATCAGCTCGTCCGTGTGCAGGAGGATACGGCGGCGATTGCCGTCGGGTGTCGGCGTCCAGGGTTTTTCGTCGGGCTGTGCGAAGAGGGTCGTGTCGGTCACGTCAGGAA